>JANOTJ010000470.1:0-6879 GCA_031416295.1 Chloroflexota bacterium | reverse complement strand
GTTCTTGCCCTCGGGCAGGTCCACCGCCGTTTTGCCGCCGATGGACGAATCAATCTGGGCCACGAGGGTCGTTGGCACGTGGACGATCGGGATGCCGCGCAGGTAGGTGGCGGCGAGGAAGCCCGCCGTATCGCCGAGCGCGCCTCCGCCGATGGCCACGATCGGCTCGTCGCGCTCCACCCGGCGGCGGGCCAATTCGCTGGCGGCGGACTCGATGACCGACAGAAGCTTGGCCGCCTCGCCCTGGGGCACCAGGAGCGACTCGACCGCCCACCCAAAGGCCCTGAGTCCCTCGCCGATCCCAACGCCCACGGCCGCCCATGCGCCGGGCTCGCTGACGAGTATCGCCCGCCGCGCGCGCAGGTCACGCAGGGTTTCGGCGACGCCCGCCGTCGCGATCCCGTCGCCGATCACGACCCGGCCGATGGCCGTCGACCACCGCACCAGCGTCGTCCGGGCGAGGTCCAGGGTCACGGCAGCCTCGTCGGCGAGATGGGCCTCGATCAACTCGAGGACGCCGCCGACCTCGGCCACGCCCCGAACGCGCAGATCCGCCGCCGCGTAGAACCGCTCGCGTCGCGAGGCCAGGTCGCGGATGGCCCCGATCGGGTCCCGTCCGGCGACCAGTGGCCGGACGCGTGGGGAGCGCCGGAGGCGCTGGGCGAGGACCTCGGGCCGGCCATCGAGCCAGACCACGAGGCGTCGTCGGTAGAGCGACCAGCGATTGCGCGGATCGACGACCGCGCCACCGCCCGTGGCGATGATCCTGGTCACCTCGCGGCCATCGGAGGCGGGACCGAGGGCCCCGATCACCCGGCGTTCCATGGCCCGGAAGGCGGCCTCACCGTCATCCGCGAAGATCTCCGGGATCGACCGGCCGGCCTCGCGTTCGATGCGCTCGTCGAGATCGATGAACTCCGCGGCGTGGCGGTGGGCCAGGCGCTTCCCGACCACGCTCTTGCCGCTGCCCGGCAGCCCGACGAGGACGACGTCCATCTCGATCGCCTAGTCGTCGCCGCCGGAGCCGGCCTCATCCGTGCCGGTCAGTCCGTGCGCAGCGTCGTCCGGCGCCGCAGTCGTGGCCCGTCGCCCGCCAGCCACCGGCGCCTCGGGCGCGCGCCCGATCCGCGCGCGGTATGTCTCGAGGTTGGCTCGGACGTCGGCCATCGTATCGCCGCCGAACTTCTCGGCCACGAACGACGCGAGGGTGAGCATGACCATGGCTTCGGCCACGACGCCGGCCGCCGGCACGACGCTGATGTCGCTGCGTTCGTAGTGTGCCTTGTCCACCGCCTCGCCCGTGATCAGGTCGGCCGAGGGCAGCGGCCGGGCGAGGGTGGAGATCGGCTTGACCGCGCCCCGAACGACCAGCGGCTGGCCGTTGGTCACGCCGCCGGTCAGGCCCCCGGCGTTGTTCGTGCGATGAATCCACTGGCCATCGTCGGCGCGGCCCTCGATGACGTCGTGGACGGCCGAGCCGAAGCGGCGCGTCTGCTCGAACCCGAGGCCGAACTCCACGCCCTTGACGATATTGATGCTCATCAGGGCGGCCGCCAGCGCCGAGTCCAGGCGACGATCCCAGTGGACGTACGAGCCGAGGCCGATGGGCAGGCCGTGGGCCACCACCTCGAACACGCCACCGACCGTGTCGCCGGCCGAGCGGGCCTCGTCGATGCGCGCGATCATCGCCGTCTCGGCGTCGGGATCCGGACAGCGCAGGGGCGACGCATCGGCCTCGTCACGCGAGCGCGTCGCGCGAGCGGGATCGAGGGCCACGCCGCCGACCTCGGCCGTGAACGACCAGACCTCGATGCCCAGCTCGCGCAGGTACGCGCGGGCCACCGCGCCCGCCGCCACCCTGGCCGCCGTCTCCCGCGCGGACGCTCGCTCGAGGACATCGCGGACATCGTTGAAGCCGTATTTCAGAGCGCCCGCGAGGTCCGCATGGCCGGGCCGCACGCGGGTCACCGGCGTGGCTCGCTTGTTGCCACCCTCGGCCGCGCCCGCGATCTCGGCGGCCTCCTCGTCGCTGAGCGGCCCGACCTGCATCACCCGCGTCCAGTTCGCCCAGTCGCGGTTGCGCACCAGAAGCAGGATCGGTGAACCCAGGGTCAGGCCGTGGCGGACACCGCCCAGGATCTCGGCGCGGTCCTGCTCGATGGCCTGGCGGGCGCCCCGGCCGTAGCCCTTCTGACGGCGGGCCAGATCGATCGCGATTGCGTCCTCATCGAGGGCGAGGCCGGCGGGCACGCCCTCGATGGTCGCTCCGAGCGCCGGCCCGTGCGACTCGCCTGCGGTCAGGAAGCGGAACGCGGTCACTCGGCCGCGGTGGCGACCGGCTCGCCGGTCGGCTCGCCCTCGGCCGACTTCAGGCCGCTGGCTCGGGCCTCGGCGAGCCTGGCCTGCATGAGTTCGAGTGGCGCCGGTTGTCCGGTCCACAGCGTGAACGCGGCCGCGCCCTGGTGCAGGAGCATCAGTTCCCCGTCCGCGCTGGTGCATCCGGCCGCCGCGGCATCGCGCAACAGTCGGGTCGTCGAGTAGATCAGGTCGAGGACCAGCAGATCGCCGTGCAGGGTCGATGCCGGGATCGGGCTCACGTCGGCGTTCAGGCCCACGGACGAGGCGTTGACCAGGACCCTGGCCTTGGCAAGCTCCGCCTCGATGATCGATTCGTGCCAGGGCATGGCGCGCAGTTCCATGTGCGACGCGCTGCGCCCGAAGTACTTGACCAGGCCCTCGGCTCGGTGGAGGTGCCGGTTGAACACGACGATGCGCTGGAAGCCCTCGGTGATCAGGCCGTGGACCACGGCCCGCGCGCCCCCGCCCGCTCCGAGCACGACTGCCGCCCGGGGCATCTTCTGCTTGCCGACGAGATGGTCAAGGGCGATCCGGAAGCCGGGCACGTCCGTGTTGTGGCCGATCAGCCGCTTGCCCTCGCGGGTGAGTGTGTTTACGGCACCGGTCGCGCTCGCCTCCTCGGTCAGGCGATCGACCAGGGGCACGACCCGTTCCTTGTGCGGGATGGTCACGTTCGCGCCCAGGAAGTCGTCGCCGCGCAACTCGGCGATCGTCTCGACGAGGTTGATCGGCGCTCGATCCCAGAGCTCGTACGTCGCGTCGATCCCGAGGGCGTCGAATGCAGCCTGCTGCATCGCCCCGGACAGCGAATGGGCCACCGGATGGCCGATGAGGACGACGCGTTTCGTCATGCTCGCACCCCTTCGAGGTCGTGGAAGAAGCCGGGATAGGAGATGGACGCCGAGTCCGGCCGCTCGATCGTCGTCTGGTCGGTCGCGATGAGGCCCGCGATGGCGAAGGTCATCGCCAGGCGGTGGTCGTCGAGGCTGTCGGTGGTCGCTCCCCGGAGTGTGGCGTCGCCCTCGATGCGCAGGTCGTCACCGTCAATCTCGATGTGCACGCCGAGCGCACCGAGCCCCGCAGCGATGCCGGCGATGCGGTCCGACTCCTTGTGGCGCAGCTCACCCGCGCCCCGGATCGTGGTCGTGCCGTGGGCCCGGGCGGCGGCCAGGCACAGGATCGGGATCTCATCGATCGCCCGGGCCACATCGGCCGGGCCGATATCGACCGCCCGCAGGTCAGAGGAGCGCACGACGAGATCGGCCAGCGGCTCACCGACGCCATCGCCGGCGCCAGCCGCGTCCCCATCGCCGGTGCCGGCTGCATCTCCGTCGCTTCGGTCGCTCCCGGCAGCGCCGCCCGTCGCCGGGCGCTCGTCGATGGTGGCGCCCATGGCGCGCAGGATGTCGATCACGGCGCGGCGCGTAGGGTTGACGCCGACGCCGCGCAGGGTCAACTCGGCATCCGGGTGGATGGCGCCTGCGACCAGCCAGAAGGCGGCCGCCGACACATCGCCGGGCACTCGCTGATCGATGGGCTGCACCGTCGCCCCTCCTTGCACCGTCCAGGCGGCCTCGCCGTCAGGTCCATCCTCGCGCTCGACTGCGACCCCGCGGGCGCGCAGCATCCGTTCCGTGTGGTCGCGCGTCGCGACTCGTTCGCGGACCGTCGTCCGTCCCTCCGCCCGGAGTCCCGCCAGCAGGACCGCCGACTTCACCTGGGCCGATGGGATCGGCGTGGTGTAGTCGATGGACCGGAGCGGGGTGTGCCCGACCACGGTGAGGGGAGGAAAGGAGTCGTGGCGCCGCCCGTGGAGCACCGCGCCCATGCGGCGCAGTGGCTCGATGATACGGGCGACCGGTCGCCCGCGCAATGAACTGTCGCCGCTCAGCACGCAGGTCATGGGCAGACCGGCCAGCCACCCGGCGATCAATCGCAGACTCGTGCCCGAGTTCCCGCAGTCGAGGATGTCGGCGGGCTCGTTGAGGCCGTCAGCCCCAGGTGATTGGACGCGGTAGTCCACGGTCCGCCCGTCGTCGCGGACCCGCTCGACGCTGACCCCGAGGGCGCGCATCACGCCCGCTGTGGAGCGCACGTCCGCGCCGTCGCCCGCTCGCTCGATACGGCTCTCCCCGGCGGCCATCGCCGCGAACAGCAGGGCCCGGTGGCTGATCGACTTGTCACCGGGCAGGTGCAGATCGCCACGCAGGCGCGCAGCCGGTCGAACCGTGGCAACCGGTCGAACACTGGCAACGGCGTCGGGGACGTCCACGGTCATCAATGCCTGGCCAGGCCGCCGCCGGACCCCGAGTCGCCGAAGCCCGCAGCCGGCCCGCCCTCGAGCGGATTCCGATGCAGGCTCCGGACGATCTCATGGACGGGCACGATGGTCGCCATCAGGTCCCGGAACTGGTCGAGGTCCAGCTGCTGCTCGGCATCTGAGAGGGCCTGGTCGGGCGTCGGGTGGACTTCGACCATGACCCCGTCGGCCCCGACCGCGACGCCGCCCAGGGCCAGTGGCTTGACCAGCCAGCGCTTGCCCGTGGCGTGACTCGGATCCACGATGACTGGCAGGTGGGTCAGGTGATGGACGAGCGGCACGGCCGACAGATCCATCGTGTTGCGCGTGTACGTCTCGAAGGTCCGGATGCCGCGCTCGCACAGGATCACGTTGGGGTTGCCCGAGCTCACGATGTATTCCGCGGCCATCAGCCACTCCTCGACGGTCGCGCCGTAGCCGCGCTTGAGCATCACCGGTCGAGCCACCCGTCCGACGTCTCGCAGGAGCGAGTAGTTCTGCATGTTCCTGGTGCCGATCTGGAGGATGTCCGCGTATTCGGCCACGATATCCACCTGGGACGGCTCCATGACCTCGGTGATGATCGGCAGGCCGGTCCGGTCGCGCGCCTCGGCGAGATAGCGCAGGGCCTCCACGCCCAGGCCCTGGAAGGCGTACGGACTGGTCCGCGGCTTGAATGCGCCCCCGCGCAGGACCGTCGCCCCGGCCGCCTTGACCGCATCGGCCGTCTCGAACAGCTGGTCGCGGCTCTCGACTGAGCAGGGGCCGGCCATCATCGTCAGGGAGCCGTCGCCGATGACCGCGTCGAGGACCCGGATGACCGTGTCCTCCGGGTGGTACTCCCGAGACGTCAACTTGAATGGCCGCGTGATCGGGGTGACCCGCTCCACGCCCGGGAGCGCCGCCAGTCGCTCGAGCAGGACCAGCTTCCGTGCGCCGATCTCGCCGACGACCGCGATCCTGGTGCGTTCGGATCCGCTGTGCTCGAAGGGCGTGAGGCCCTCGGACAGGATGTGGCTCTTGACCCCCAGGATCTCGGCCTCGCCGGCGCCGACGGTCATCACGACGAACATCGCGGTGCGGTCTCCTTGTCCGTCGGTCGGGCCAAACAAAAAAGCAGAGGTCTCGCCTCTGCTTCGTTCGCCCGGCACGACCTGTGCCCCCGGCCTAGCGACCGGAGACGTTCATGCCGGGCATCGAAAGTAGAAGAAGCGGCTCATCTGTCCGACGAGTGTCGCAGCGCACGCCGGTCCGTGTCAACGCCGGGACGCGTGGTAGGATTTCGCCCGCCGACGCGTCGGAGAGGTCGCATAGAGGTCTAGTGCAGCGGTTTGCTAAACCGCCATGTGGGGTAACCTGCATCGAGGGTTCGAATCCCTCCCTCTCCGCCAGACCTCTCCAGAGGCATCTCGGCGATTGCAGGCGCCCGTAGCTCAGCGGATAGAGCGTTAGGTTGCGGACCTAAAGGTCGTGGGTTCGAGTCCCGCCGGGCGCGCCACTTCCCAGGAGTAGAAGCAATCGAAGGGCATTCCGGACATCGTCCGAAAGGCCGTCCCCGTTGAACCCCTGCGGACCGTTCTACCGAACGCGCACCGAGATCGCGGCGCTCGTCGCTGACGCGCCACGGGCATCGGTCACCTTCAGCGAAACCTTGAAGCGGCCCGCGCTTGCATAGAAGCGGCCCGCGCTTGCATAGGTGCGAGCGAGGTCCGCCGATGCGTCGGGATAGTTTCGTGACCTTCGGCCCGTCCATCCGGCCCGTCCGCGCACGCCTCCACTCGAATACCATCAATCTTCTACTGGTCCACTAGGACATAGAGGGATGAGCCTATGACCGTGGCTCCCGAGACACCCGGCCAGACCTCCACCGCCGACTCCTCGATCGCGGATTCCCCGACCGCGGATCCACCGAGCGTCGCTGCCGCGAACCGTCGAGCCATCTCCGAGGACTGGGCGGCGACCGTGTTCGGGCTCGTCCTCGTGGCCCTGGTCCTGGCGGGTGTCATCACCGACGGGCTGATCCCGTGAGTGGGCTCGCCCCCGTCGTAGAGCGGTCCGGCCCGGCGACGTCGGAGGCACGCGGCGCCCTGGACGGCCCTGTCGGCTTCGCCGCATCGGCGGCCATCGTCCTGGGCCTCGCCGGTCTCGTCCGCTTCATCGACCTCAACCTGCCCGGCTGGTTCCCGAACCTGACCTGGCTGCCGTCGATCGAGTTCCCGGTG
>JANOTJ010000469.1:0-1706 GCA_031416295.1 Chloroflexota bacterium | reverse complement strand
TCGAGTCACAAACGAAGAACACGGCACCACCCTGGCAACAACCCCAGACAGGGTCCCCGCACACTCACAGTTCGGGAATGTCACCCGAAGGGACGGGCGCGCCTAGCTCACGGCCGCCAGTGTTTCGTTTCCGTTGTTGGTCTCGTTTCTGCCGTCAGGGTTTCGTTTCCAGGGTGGGGGTTTGCGGCCGCTTCGGAGCGAGCCGGAGGCGAGCGGAGAAGCGGCCGCAAACGCTGTCAGCGGCCGCCGATCGTGATGTTGGCGGTCGCGACGATCTCGCCTGCGCGGAGTACGCGCAGGTTGCCGTCGGTGGGTGGGGTTGCGAGATCGAGGACGGCGGTGACGTACTCGTAGACGACCGTCTCGGGCATCGTTATTGCCCGGCCGAGGAGCCGGAGCTTCTGGTCGGAGCGGATGAAGCGAACGAACTCGACCCTGCCGGCGACGGGCCAGCCGGCGGGCAGCTGGGCGAGCGGGCGTGGCCATCGCCGCTGACCTTGGCCGCTGCTCTCGGCTGGTGTACGCCCGTTGGTGGCTCGGTAGCGGTGGTTGTCGTTGTGGAAGCTCTCGAAGGCGCGCGCCCGCTGCTGCAGGTGGGGAAGCGAGGAGAAGCGCTCCTGGCGGAAGAAGCGTTTGTCGAAGGTGTTGTTGAAGTGCTCGATCGTGCCGTTACGCCACGGCTCCCGTGCCGGCACGAAACGCGGCGTCACTCCCTGCTGCAGGCAGAGCCGCACGACCAGTCCGAGACCCTTCGGGGCGACGAAGGGGCCGCCGTTGTCGAGCTGGAGCCGGACGGGCAGGCCGAGCCTTGCCCAAAGCGAGACGAGCGCAGCCGCCACCTGCTGATCGGAGCAGTCAGGGATGATCTCGATCCCGCAGCTGTGGGACGCGAGGTCGATTGCGTTAAGGGCGTAGAAGCGCACGCCTCCGCCCAGATGGCGGGGACCGACCAGGTCGGCCTCGTGCAGCTCGCCCGGCCGCTCCACCGTCACCTCCGGGTAGGGAACGCCCTTCGGCTCACGGCGGCCGCTGCTGCGCCGGCGCGTCGCGCCGCCGCGGGCGAGGATCCGCTCGATCGTGCGCCGCGGCGGCGGCTCGACCCCCAGCTTCCCCAGCTCCCAGGCGATCGCCTCCGCACCCACCTGCGCCCACTGGTTCGCGACCAGCCGCTCGCGCACGACCAACACGAGTGCCTCGAGTTCGGCGGCGGTGCGATGCAGCGCCCGCTCAGGCCCGCGCTTCGCCCCCACCGCCCAGTCCTCCTCGCCGCCCTCCTGGCGCCGCACCCACTTCGCCACCCACTGCCGCGAGCGGCCAAGCGAGCGCGCGATCTCGGCCGGGGACTCGCCGCCAAGCCGCCGCCTGACAGCCTCGCGGCGCAACTCCGCCTCCGTCTTCGCCATCCGATACCCCTTCCTGCTCGAAAGCAGCGAGCGTCGACACCGCCCCGGACAGCTCGAACGGAAACGAAACACTGGCGGCTCAAAACAAGCCGAAGTAAACGAAACCCTGGCGGTTCCAAGTAAACGAAACTGTGGCGGCCGTCAAGTAGGGGCTATGCGAAGCGTCGTCTTGTGACGCAGAGCGTCGCCCGTCGCTCCCGCCGCTACGCTCATCTTATGCCCGGCGGACGCAGAGAGGGACGCGGCCGGGCGAAGCGCCCGAGCCGCTCGGAGCGCCATCAGCGCGCTCGCTCAGCGGGCGTC
>JANOTJ010000468.1:0-14775 GCA_031416295.1 Chloroflexota bacterium | reverse complement strand
CCGGACTCGGACTTGCCGAATTTCGTGCCCGAGGGAGACAGCAGCAGCTTGTAGGCGAGGCCGTGGGCGGGCTGCTCCGGGCCGTCCTGGCTCACCCCGGTAGTCCGCCGGATGAGTTCCAGACCCGCTGTGATGTTGCCCCACTGGTCCGCTCCGCCCATCTGGAGCTCCACGCCCATCGTCTTGTGGAGGTGCCAAAAGTCGTACGACTGCAGGAGCATGTACGAGAATTCCGTGAACGACAGGCCGCGCTCCAGCCGTGTCTGGACGGAGTCCTTGCCGAGCATGTACGGGATCGTGAAGTGCTTGCCCGTGTCGCGCAGGAAGTCGATGAGTGACAGCTCGCCCAGCCAGTCCAGGTTGTTGACCATGACCGCGCCGCCCGCGCCCGGCGAGAAATCCAGGAATCGCTCCAGCTGCCCGCGCAGGGCGGCGACGTTCCGCTCCAGGGTCGCCGGATCCAGCAGATTTCGCTCCGAGGAGCGCCCGGACGGGTCGCCGATCATGCCCGTGCCGCCGCCCACGAGCGCGACCGGGCGCCCGCCATGGCGTTGCAGTCGAAGCAAACCGAAGATCGGGATGAGGTGCCCGACATGCAGTGAATCGGCCGACGGATCGAAGCCGATGTAGCCCGCGATCGGTCGCCCGGTGGCCAGGCGATCGGCGAGGCCCGGGTTCGTGGCCTGGAGGATCCCGCGCCAGGTGAGCTCGTCCAGCAGTCCCGTGCCGGGCACGTCCGGGGAGGCGCCCGTCACAGGACGGACACTCGGCTCGTCTCGAACCGACAGGGCGCGGGCGAACGTTCGTTCATGGACCCTATGCTATCGTGCGGACTCGAATGCAGACCACCCTCGCGCGACGCCAGCGTCGACGACGTGCCGCCGCCCGACGACCGGTGCCTCGCGGCGGCAGCATCGTCCGCCGTCTGTTGATCGTCATCCCGATCCTCCTCCTGCTCGTCGTGTCGCTCGTCGGCGCGACCGGCGCGCTGTTCACGGTGGCCGCCTACAACTATTACGCGCAGGGTCTGCCCGACCCGCGCGAGGCGCTGACGGATCTCAAGTTCGAGCAGCAGACGATCGTCAATGACCGGACCGGCAAGGTCGAGCTCGCCAGGCTCGGGACGCTCAAGCGCGAGATCGTGACCTTCGACGCCCTCCCCGGCGAGATGCTCGATGCGACGACGGCCATCGAGGACCAGGATTTCTGGATCAACGCCGGCTTCGACCCGACGGCCATCGTGAGCGCGGGCCTGGACACCATCTCGGGACGACCGCGCGGCGCCTCGACTATCACCCAGCAGCTTGTCCGGGCGCGCCTGCTGCCGCCCGAGGCCTTCGAGGGGTCCACCTATGAGCGCAAGATCCGGGAGATCATCCAGTCCATCCGCTTGACCGAGGCGTACCCGGGCGATGCCGGCAAGCAGGAGATCATCACCGCCTATCTCAACCAGAACTTCTACGGCAACAACTCGTACGGGGTGAAGGCCGCGGCCAAGGGCTACTTCGGGCGGCCGCTTGCGGAGCTGACCCTGGCCGAGTACGCGATCCTCGCCGCGATCCCCCAGTCGCCCACGAAGTTCGACCTGATAAGAAACGCGGAGGAGGTCTGCCTCGACGAGGGCGCGACCGACCAGACCGAGGCAGCCGACTGCGTCAAGGTCGGGCTCGTCGTGCCCGCCGACGCCGAGATCGTCGCCCGCCGCAACTACATCCTCGAGCTCATGAAGACCGAGAGTCCGCTTACGGGCACGGAGCACACGGACGCCCAGCTGGAGGCGGCCAAGAACGACCCGGTCGCGATCATCCCCCAGGTCTCGGCCACGTGGCGCGCCCCGCACTTCGTGTGGCAGGTCCGCGAGGAACTGGCCTCGATCATCTGCCCCGAGACTCCGCAGGACTGCCCGGCCGTCGACACCGGTGGATTCCGGGTCACGACCACCCTCGACTGGGAGATGCAGAAGATCACCGAGCGCTACGTCTTCGCGGCCGCGCGGGCGCCCCAGTCGTCGGATCCACGGGCCATCCTGCGCAGTCGCAAGATCCCCGAGTCGGAGTGGGGCTGGATCCTCGGCCTGCGCGGCAGCAACATCCACAACGCCGCATCCGCGGTCATCGACTACCAGACCGGCGAGGTCCTCGCCTATGTCGGGAGCGCGAGCTACACGGCCAAGGGCACCAAGAAGTTCCAGCCCCAGTGGGACGTCCTCGCCCGCAGCTGGCGGCAGTCCGGTTCGGCCATCAAGCCCGTCGACTACCTGATCGGCATCGACGACAAGACGATGACCGCAAGCACGATGTTCATGGATGTCGTGACCGACTTCGGCGGTGGATACACGCCGACCCAGGCCGACGACAAGGAGCGCGGGCCCGTACGACTGCGCAGCGCCCTCCAGTTCTCCCTGAACGTACCGGCCATCAAGGCGACCATCATCAGCGGCCTCGAGCATGTCTTCGAGCGCACCCGCGACTTCGGCCTGACCTATCTGAGCAGCGCGATCCCGGTCACCTCGATGGGTATCGGGACCCTGGAAGTGCATCCCATCGACCTGCTTGGCGCCTACGGGACGATCGCCAACGGCGGTGTCCGGATGCCCCGCCAGACGATCGCGACCATCGTGGACGACAACGGCAGGCAGGTCTGGCCGCTTGCGGGCGACAAGCCCGAAGGCATCCAGGTGACGAGCGCGCAGGCTGCGTTCATCGTCACTGACATCCTGGCCGGCAACACGGATGTCAAGATCAACCCGTACTGGGGCGAGTGGGCCATCTACGACGGCAACAAGCGTCGTCCGGCGGCGTACAAGACCGGCACCACCAGCGACAACGTGGACGTGCATGCCTATGGCTACCTGGCACCGCCCGCCGACGACGCCGAACCGGCCCTCGCGGTCGGAGTCTGGATGGGCAACAGCAATAACGACCCCAACGTGGGCAGCCTCTCGCTCGACTCGTCGGCGCCGCTCTGGTCGGCCATCCTGAGCGAGATCTCCAGGGACCTCGAGATCCGTTCGTTCAAGGCGCCCGACGGGTTGAAGCGGGCCGAGGTGGACGCCTTCACTGGTCTCAAGCCCGGGCCGTTCACGACGAAGACGGTCGAGGAATGGTTCCTGCCGGGCACCGTCCCGGAGCAGGAGGAGACCATTCGCGTCGCACTCGCCATCGATGCGGCCTCAGGGCTCCGGTGGCGGGAGGGTTGTGTCGGTCCGCGCGTCACCCGCGGGTTCTTCGACCTGTCCGATGTCGAGTCCAACTTCACGGCCTGGCAGAAGGCGAACCGCAACTGGGCCGCGCGTGCCGCGAAGGGACCGGGCGTCCGGGGCGGCCCGGAGGGGACGAGGACATCGTACTTCTACAACAATGGATTCGTGCCGTACGGGCGGTCGTGGGGCGCACCGTTCGCGCCCACGGCGTCGTGTCCGGAGGCGCCGCCGCCGTGCGGCATCGAGGTGCCCGATCCCGACCCATCGGACGCGATCCCGCCACCGAGCCCCATCCCCTGCCCTACCCCGACGCCCGATCCCGGCAACGGCAACGGTGGTGGTGGTGGTGGAGGAACCACGCCACCCACGCCGGGGCCGACCAAGCCGCCCAAACCGTGACCGGCGCGGGGACCCCGCAGCCGGTCCCTTGAAGGTCAGGGTCCCTGTCAGATGGCGACGATGGTCGCTCCGTCCCCGCCTTCTCCCCGCCCACCCGCGCGGATGGACCTGACCAGGGGATGCGCCGAGGCGGCGGCCCGAACGGCATCACGCAGGGCGCCCGTGCCGTGGCCATGGATGACCGTCACCGAGGGCATGCCGGCAAGCGAGGCATCCTCGAGGTAGCGTTCGAGGGCCTCGAGGGCCTCCTCCACTCGGGCCCCGCGCAGGTCCAGCGACGACGCCACCGAGCGCGCCCGGTCGAGCCGGATCGCACCGATGCTCGTGGACGCTGCCGACCCGACGATCTGCGCGGCAGGTGCGGCGGCGAGGATCAGGTCGGCGACATCCACGACGACGCGCATCCCGCCCGACTCCAGGGTGGCCCGGCGTCCATCGCGATCGAGGGCGGCGATGCGCCCTTCCCAGCCACCGTTCCGACTGCGCACGCGTTCGCCGACCTGCCAGGTCCGCGGTTCGGCATCGACCTCGGGCTGGACCTCGTCCTCCTCAGCGACGGGCAGCTTCGCGACGAGGGCATCGGCGCGCGAGACAGCCGCGTCGAGCGAGGCCGCGGTCACGGTCTCACGATCGAGTGCCCGGCGGGTGTCCGCGAGCTCGTCGCGAAGCGTCTCGAGGACCGCTTCGGCCTCCACCCGCGTCCTGGCCAGCGCTTCGTCGCGTTCGCGTCGGGCGCGTTGCCGTTCCTCGTCGGCGAGGCGCATCGATTCGCCCGCCCGGAGTTCCGCGGCACGGGCGCGCTCGAGCGTGTCGGCGGTCTCGCCCTCGGTCTCGCGGATGGCGGCCAGCGTGGCCTCGAACGAGCGTTGCGCCTCGGTCAGGCGCGAACGCGCGTCGGACACGATGTGTTCGGGCAGGCCCAGGCGCTCGGCGATGGCGAAGGCCTGACTGCCGCCGGGCAGGCCGATGGTCAGGCGGTACGTGGGAGTCAGCGTCTCGAGGTCGAATTCGACGGCGGCGTTGCGGGCGCCCGGGGTGATGTGCGCATAGGCCTTCAACTCGGCGTAGTGGGTCGTCGCCGCCACGATCGCGCCGGCCCGGATGAAGTGATCGAGGAGCGCCTGGGCGAGCGCCGAACCCTCGGTCGGATCCGTGCCCGCACCGAGCTCATCGAGCAGGACCAGCGTGTCCGGGCCTGCCGCGTCCACGATGGTCGTGATCCGTCGCAGGTGACCGGAGAACGTGGACAACGACTGGGCCACCGATTGCTCGTCGCCGATGTCGGCGAAGACGTCGCGCCAGATCGGGAGCCGACTGCCCGCCGCCACCGGGACGTGCAGCCCCGATTGATGCATCAGGCTGAGCAGGCCGAGGGTGCGCAGCGTGACCGTCTTGCCGCCCGTGTTCGGGCCGGTGACGATGAGCGCCGTGTAGCCGTCTCCGATCCGGATATCGGTCGGGATGACTCGACCCGAGAGACCCGGGTGGCGGGCCGAGAGCAGGATCACCTCGGGACGGTCGGCCGTCTCGGCCCGGACGGCGTCCATATCCGCCGCCAGCGAAGCCTTGGCCGCCCACAGGTCGAAGCGCGCGAGTGCGTCCAGCGATTCGCGCAGGGGCACCGCGTTGGCTGCCACGAACGCCGACAGTTCGTCGAGGATGCGCCCGATCTCCTCCTGCTCCATGGCCTTGGCCTCGCGCCAGGCATTGCCCAGTTCCACGACCACGAGCGGCTCCACGAACAGGGTCTGTCCGCTGCCCGACGCGTCATGCACGATGCCCTTGACCCGGGCCCGGGCCTCGGCCTTCACGGGCACGACGTAGCGCCCATTGCGCAGGGTCACGATCGGCTCCTGGAGGGCGTCGCCGAGTTCCGTGCCGACCAGCGAGTCCAGTCGCCGGCGCAGCCGGTCATAGGCGACCCGGATGGCCGCCCGCATCCCGCCCAGTCGTGGAGACGCGGTGTCCAGCAGCTCGCCGGTCGGATCGAAGCTCCGGGCGAGCGTGCTGCGCAGGGCGGGCAACCCGTGGAGCTCGCGGGCCAGTCCGTGGAGCAGCGTCCGGCGATCGTCGGACAGGTTGGTCGCCAGGCGCGCCACGGCGTCGAGCGTGTCCACCAGCTCCAGGAACTGCGCCGGTTCCAGTCGGCCGCCGCGGACCGCGCGCTCGACGGCCGGGCCGATGTCGTGCGCGGCGCCGATGCCGATGCCCGCCCGCTCCGCCAGCAACGCCCGGGTCTGGTCCGTCTCGTCCAGGCGCCGGGCGACGATGACCGCGTCGGCCGACGGTTCGAGGGCCTGCGCGAGACGGCGCGACGGCGGGAACGAGGTGGCCGCGGCCAGCCGCTCGCGGACGATCGGGAACTCCAGCAGGATCTGGGAGCGCGGGTCCATCGTGGGTCTCCTGGCTTCGTTCAGCCCGAGACCGACGGGTCGCCCGGGACCCACAGGCGCCACGGCAGCGACGCGTGCGCCGAGCCCGCGTAGTCGATCCCGATCCGAGGCCCGCTCGCGATCTCGGACGACCCTCCGGGAAGCGCCTCGAGGCGCAGGGCGCTGCCCGGATCGCACAGATCCGTCCCGGTCCAGGTCGTATCGATGCCCAGGGCGGCCGTGACGAGACCGGGCCCGCTCGCGAGTCGGTAATCCGGCGTCCGCTCGAGCCGGGCGCTGGTCCTGGCCTGGCCATCGGCGGTACGCGCGGAGCGCCGTCGGCCCGCGACCGCCGATCGCCCAGCGCGCATCCGGGCCATGCCCGACTCGGGTGCCAGTGCGCGGATGAGGACCGCGCTCGCCGATCCGTCAGGCCCGGTCACCACGTTCAGGCAGTCGTACATCCCGTAGACAAGGTACACGTAGGCGCTGCCCGGCGGCCCGAACATCGCGGCGTTCCGAGGCGTGCGCCCGAAGCGCGCGTGGGAAGCCCGATCGGCAGCGTCGCCGTAGGCCTCCACCTCGACGATCCGACCCATCCGGCGCCCGTCCCCGTCCTCGCGCACCAGGCGCGTCCCGAGCAGGGCCCGCGCCGCACGCAGCGGGTCGCCGGCGAGGAGTGCGCGGTCCAGGACGCTCAGCGGCTGCCCGTCGGGAAGAACGCCTGGATGCTGTCGGGCACGAGAAAGCCGGTGATGGCCAGGAAGTTGGGGATCAGGCCCTCGCGGAAGGCCCGCACGATCTGCGATCCGTCGAGGGCGGTCCACAGGTCGCGCAGGAACGGCAACTCCTGGGGATCGGCCGGGATGCCCGGGACCCGGAAGAACGTATCCAGGATGACGACCGTCGCGCCCAGGATGACCGCCGCCTGGACGAGGCCGAGCATGCCGCCCATGAACTCGTCCGCGAATCGAGCCTTCTCGAACAGGGGCTGCGGTCGGTAGAACCCCTGGACGACAATGGCAAAGGCGAGCGCCGCCGCGACGAAGACCGTGCCAAATCCGATCATGAAGCTGTACTGCGGAGCGAACTGTCGCCAGTTCTGGCCAAGGTACGCACCGAGCGGGTCGGCGAGGTTCGCCGCGAAGAAGAACGAGAACAGGATCGCCGCGAGACCGATCAGGCGACGGATCGTGCCCTGGGCGAACCCGAGCACGAAGAATCCGATGAAGATGAGGACCAGGACGAGGTCGATCGCCGCAAAGCCGCTCAGGAACTCCCCGATGTCCACCGTTCCTCCTTGGACCCCCGTCCACCGGGAATGCCGTCCCGGAGCGGCGCAAGGGTAGCAGCGGGCCTCCGCGCGTCGCAAGCGGACCATCCGCCGCCGACTCGGGGCCGTCCGGTCATGTGCGGAGTACTCCGCCAACGTCCGCTGCCAGGCCTGCGGTGACCGCCGTCACCGCGGCCTCCACGTCGGCCTCGGTCAGGGTCCGATCCGGGGCCGCGAACACGAGGCGATAGGCAAGGCTTCGATGACCGTCGGGAAGCGGACGCCCGCGATAGATGTCGAAGAGGGTCACACTGGAGAGCAAAAGGCCGCCATGGCGCCGCAGCGACGCGTCCACGTCCGCCGCGCTTCGATCGTCGGCGACGACGATAGCCAGGTCACGCCCGATGGCGGGATGCCGGGAGGGCGTCCTGCCGGTCGGCACGGGCGGCGAGCCCGCGGACAAGCCGGCGATCGCCAGCTGCCCGACGATGACTCGCGACGCGCGGAGCTCCAGGGCCTCCAAGAGCAACGGGTGGAGCTCCCCCACTCGCCCGCTCAGGCCCTCGCCGGCGGACACCCGCGCGGCCCGACCGGGGTGCAGCCGCGGATCGTCGGCGAGCCGCGCCCAGGTCACCGTGGGCAGACCGAGGTTCGACGCCAGGAGCTCCACGATGCCCTTGGCTTCATCGAGATCCCAGTCCGGCGGCGTGCGGTCCCAGGCCGCCGGGCGCGCTGGCCCGGTCAGCGCGAAGCCGAGGCGCCACCAGCCGGCGACCGTCTCGTCATCGAGCGCGCCATAGCCACTGCCGGTCTCGAAGATGGCGACCCCGTCGCGCCCGCGTCGCTGGTTATCGGCCATGACCTCGAGCAGGCCGCCGAGCAGCTCCTGGCGCATCACCGAATGCTGCGACGAGAGCGGGTTGGTGACCACGATCGGTCGTCCGCCGACGATCCCCTCGCTCGCGATCGTCGAATCGTCGTGCTGGCCGAAGCGCGCGACGGTCGTCGGCGCGACCAGGGCGTAGGTCACGACTTCGGTCAGGCCCGCGCCGACGAGCACCTCGCGGACCCGATCACGCAGCCGCAACGGCGAGGGCCGATAGGCCGGCATCGCGGTATCGGGCAGGATGGCCGGGATCAGATCGTAGCCGCGAACCCTGGCGATCTCCTCCGCGATGTCCGCTTCGATCACGAGGTCGCGGCGCCAGGTGGGCACCTCCGCGAGGAGGATCTGTGCGTCGCCTGCAGGCACGGTCAGGGGCTGCGGGTCCACGGCCAGCACGATGTCCGTGCCCGCCGGCGCAGGGCGCGCCTGCACGCCGACCCGCGCGAGGACGGCCTGCTGTTCGGCGGCGGGAAGCGTCGCACCGAGCAGGCGCTCGACCCGGGCCGGACGGAATGCCACGAGGATCCGGGGCAGATCCGCCGGTGCCGTGTCCACGACCCCGCGGGCCACGATGCCGCCGGCCCACTCCCCGATCAACCGCGCAGTCCGATCGGCACCAAGGCGCGCCAGGCGGTGCTCCTGGCCCTTCTCGAATCGGAGACTCGCTTCGGAGCGCAGGGCGTAGCGAAAGGCGGTCCGACGGATGGAGACCGGGTCGAAGATGGCCGACTCGACGACGACATCCGTCGTGGCTGGACCGATCTCCGAGCTCGCCCCGCCCATCACCCCGGCGATGGCCAACGGCCCGTCCGGATCCGCGATGAGCAGCGTCTCGTCATCGAGCTCGCGGACGACGTGGTCGAGGGTCTCCAGGACCTCCGATGGTCGGGCCCGACGGACGATCAGCCGGCCACCCTGGACCGCGCCGGCATCGAACGTGTGGATCGGCTTGCCGAGCTCGAGCATCACGTAGTTGCTGACGTCCACGACGTTGCTGACCGGCCGCTGGCCGGCGGCGATGAGGCGCATCTGGACCCGGTCCGGTGACGGTCCGACCGTGACCCCGGACACGTACCGCCCGACGAACCGGCTGCACCCGTCGGGGTCCTGGATCTCGACCGACAGGTGATCGTGCACGGATGCGACCGTCTCCTCGGGGCCCGTGTCGGGGAAGCGCAGCGGGGCGCCGGTCACCGCCGCGACCTCCCGGGCGAGGCCCACGAGACTCAGGACGTCGCCCCGGTTGGGTTTCACGTCGACATCGAGGACCACGTCGCCATAGAGGTCCGCCATGGGCGTACCCAGGGGAGTGCCCGCGGGCAGGATGAGGATCCCGTCCCCGTCGGCGGTCAGGCGCAGTTCATCGCCCGAGCACAGCATGCCGTTGCTGACGATGCCCATCTTCTCGGTCCGCTCGATGCGCCGGTCGCCGGGCAGAACGGCTCCCGGCAGGGCCACCGGGATGCGCTGGCCCGGCGCGATGTTGGTCGCGCCGCACACGATCTCGAGGGGCTCGCCGCTGCCGACGGTGACGGTCGTCAGGGACAGCCGGTCCGCCCGCGGGTGGCGTGCCACGGTGAGTAACTCGCCGACGACCACGTGCTGCCAGTCGGAGCCCCAGTGCTCGAGGCCCTTGACCTCCATGCCCAGCAACGTCAAGCGCTCGGCCAGCGCCTCCGGGCTGAGCTCGATGTCGACGTAGTCGCGCAACCACGACAGGGGCACTCTCACCGGAACTGCTCCAGGAAGCGCAGGTCGTTCTCGAGGTACAGGCGCAGGTCACCCACGCTGTGGCGCAGGTTGGCGATCCGTTCGACACCCATGCCGAAGGCGAAACCCTGGTAGCGCTCCGGGTCCAGGCCGCCGTACTGGAGGACCACCGGGTGGACCATGCCGGCGCCCAGGATGGTCATCCAGCCGGTCCGCGAACAGGCCGGGCAGCCCGAGCCTGCGCACACCAGGCACTCCACGTCGAAGGCCACAGACGGCTCCGTGAAGGGGTAGTAGCCGGGCCGGAACCGGGTCCGCTTGTCCGCGCCGTACAGCGCCCTGGCGAACTGGTCAAGGAGGCCCTTGAGATCGGCCATGGACGTGCCTTCGTCGACCATCAGGCCCTCGACCTGGAAGAACTCCGAGGCGTGGCTCGCGTCCACCGCCTCGTATCGATAGCAGCGTCCCGGCAACAGGGCCCGGATGGGTGGCTGCTCGGCATGCATGACCCGGATCTGACCGGGCGATGTGTGGGTCCGCAGCAGATGCCCCTCGACGTCGACGTACATCGTGTCCCACAGGTCGCGCGCCGGATGATCCGGGGCGATGTTGAGCATCTGGAAGTTGCGCAGGTCGTCCTCGATCTCGGGGCTCTCGTAGGTCACGAACCCGAAGCGGCCGAAGATCTCGGCGATCTCGGCGATGGTCTCGTTGATGGGATGGCGCGTGCCCCGGGCGATGGCCCGGCCGGGCGTGGTCACGTCCAGCGCCTCGGCGCCAAGGCGCGCGGCGAGCTCCGAACCGTGGAGGGCCAGGCCCCGTTCCCTCAGCGCGGCCTCGATGGCGCTGCGGACCGTGTTGGCGATGGCCCCGACGCGCGGGCGATCCTCGGCCGGCAGGGCGCCGATGCCCCGCAGCACGGCAGTCAGGCGACCCTTCTTGCCCAGCACGTCCAGTTCCAGGGCGTCCAGCGCGACGACATCCGGCGCAGCCGTCAGCGCGGCCAGGGCTTCCCCCTGGAGCGCCTCCAGGTCGCGGGTCAGATCGGCGAGATCCACGGTCGTCCTCGTGTCGCGGTTGGCCGATGAATCACGAACCCTCGATCGTCAGCGACGTCGAGGGCTCGAACTTGAGGGCTGGTCGGGCCGGATGGTTCGGGCCGGATCAGGCGCCCTTGGCGAGCTCGGCGATGCGCCCGAAGGTGGCACTGTCGCGGATCGCGAGATCGGCCAGGATCTTGCGATCGAGCTGGACGTCGGCGCGCTTCAGGCCGCTGATGAACTGTCCGTAGGTCAGCTGGTTCTGGCGGGCAGCCGCGTTGATCCGGATGATCCACAGCTCGCGCATCTGGCGCTTGCGCTGCTTGCGGTCCCGGGTGGCATAGGCGAGCGCGTGCAGGAGCGCTTCGCGGGCGGGCTTGATGAGCCGCGACTTGGCGCCCTTTCGGCCCTCCGCGGCGTTCAGCAGGCGCTTGTGACGCTTGTGGGCGGTGACGCCGCGCTTGACTCGTGCCATGTCGTGCTGGGACTCCTAGAGGTACGGCAGCAGGCGTCGGACCTGCCGGGCGTGCTCGGGCCCGATCACGGACTTGCCGGCATAGCGCCGGGTCCGGCGGGAGGACTTGATCTCGAGGTGGTGGCCGCTCCAGGCGTTGACCCGGACGAACTTCCCGGAGCCAGTCACGCCGATGCGTTTCTGGGCCGCCTTGTGGCTCTTGATCTTGGGCACCTGGGCCTCACTCTCCTGCTGGCACCGGCGCAGCCGGCACGGGTTCGCTCTTGTGGGCGGCTCGAGCCGGTGCTGCCGCAGGTGCGGGAGCGGGCTCGGCCGCGATGGCGGTCTGCTCTTCGGGTGCGTCCGGCGTTTCCGCCACGGCATCCGCTGGAACGATGTCCAGCGCATGCTTGCGGTCCGGTGCGTCGTGGCTCTTGGGCTTGTGCGTCGACGCCATCGTGATGTGCATCGACTTGCCCTCGAGCAGCGGCGTCCGTTCCGCGACTCCATGATCCTTGACCCGTTCCACGAACCGGGCGATGAGGCCCCGGCCGATCTCCGGGTGGGTCAGTTCCCGACCCCGGAAGCGCACCGTCACCTTGATCCGATCGCCGTCCCCGAGGAACTCCGTCGCGCGATTGACCTTGGTATTGAAGTCGCCGACGCCGATCTTCGGCGTGAGACGGACTTCCTTGAAGGTCACCGAGCGCTGCTTGCGCTTGGCTTCCTTCTCCCGCTTGGTCAGTTCGTATTTGTACTGACCGAAGTCGAGGAACTTGACCACCGGGGGGGACGCCAGCGGAGCGACCTCCACGAGGTCCAGCCCCCGCTCCTGCGCCATCTCGAGAGCACGCGGCGTGGGCATCACGCCCAACTGTGCACCCTCTTCGTCGACGACCCGGACCTGTGGGATCCGGATCATCTGGTTGACTCGCAGGTCTCGACTGATGGTTCACCCCTTGGACTATTGGCTCGAAGATCGACCGACGCGCGGACATGCGACCACGCTAGGCCGAGCCGGCAGAATAGCACACGAATCGCGACCGGAGCTGCGCTCAGACAGTCCCGCGCGCCCGGCTCTCCGCGGCCAGTCGATCGGCGAAGGCGTCCCATGCCTCGGCAGGCTGCTGCTCGCCTGCTCGGGTGCGCGGCGAGGCCGTCCGTGCCTCGATCTCGCGGTCGCCCAGGACGACCATGTACGGCACCTTCTGCTCCTGGGCCGCGCGGATCTTGTACTGCATCCGGTTGGACGTGCCGTCGACCTCGATGCGCAGGTCGCGCGACCGGAGCACGCCGGCGAGCTCCTCGGCAGCGTCCAGGTGGCGATCCGCGATGGGAATCACGACGGCCTGGACCGGCGCGATCCAGAGCGGGAAGGCTCCGGCGAAGTGCTCGACGAGGATCCCGATGAAGCGTTCCAGCGAGCCGTAGATGGCGCGGTGGATGGCCATCGGGCGCTGCTCCGTGCCGTCCTCGTCGGTGTAGGTCAGGTCGAACCGCTCGGGCAGCATCACGAGGTCCACCTGGATGGTCGCCATCTGCCATTCGCGGCCGAGCGCGTCGTCGATGTAGATGTCGATCTTGGGCGCGTAGAACGTGCCGTCCTTCGGTTTCGTCACGTACGGCGCCCCGGTCCGCTCCAGGGTCTCCTTGATGCTCGCTTCCGCCCGGTCCCACAGGGCCGGGTCGCCGATCGCCTTGTCGGGCCTGGTCGCGAACGCGAAGCGGGCCGTGAGGCCGAACCAGCCGTAAGCCTCCTTGACCTCGCCCAGGAGCGCCTCGATCTCGGCACTCAGCTGCTCCGGGCGCACGAAGATGTGGGCGTCGTCCTGGATGAACTGGCGGACCCGGGTCAGGCCGCTCAGGGCGCCCGAGCGCTCGTTGCGGTGCAGCCGTCCGTATTCGCTGAGGCGGATGGGCAGATCCCGGTATGAGCGCTTCTTCGCGTTGTAGATGAACGTTGATTCCGGGCAGTTCATCGGCTTGAGACTGAACAGCTGCTTCTCAGACTCGACGATGAACATGTTCTCGGCGTAGTGATCCCAGTGGCCGGACTGGCGCCAGAGCTTCTCGCTGACCAGGATCGGGGTGCTGATCTCCTGGTAGCCGCGGCGGTCCTGGAGCTCGCGCATGGCCGTCTCCAGGGTGCGCCAGATGCGCTGGCCCTTGGGATGCCAGAACGCCGAGCCCGGCGACACGTCGTGGAACGAGAAGAGGTCGAGCTGGACGCCGAGCCGTCTGTGGTCGCGCTTCTTCGCCTCGGCACGGCGCCACAGGTAGGCGTCCAGCTCCTCCTGGCTCGCCCAGGCCGTGCCGTAGACGCGCTGGAGCATGGGGCGCTTCTCGTCGCCGCGCCAGTACGCCCCGGCCGTGCCCAGGAGCTTGAACGGACCGATCGCGCCGGTGCTCGCCACGTGCGGTCCGCGGCACAGGTCGATGAACGGGCCCTGGCGGTAGAACGTGGTCGGCGGCATGGGGCTGCCGTCGCGCTGCGCGGCGGCGGCGAGGTCGTCGACGATCTCGATCTTGAACGGCTGGTCACGCTCCACGAGGGCCGCGCGGGCCGCCTCGGGCGTCTCCTCGCTTGCCTCGAAGCGATGGTCGGCCGCGATCGACTCGCGCATCCGCGCCTCGATGGCGGGCAGGTCGTCGGGGGTCAGCGGCCGTGGCAACAGGAAGTCGTAGTAGAACCCGTCGGCGATGACCGGGCCGATCCCGAGCTTCGTGCCCGGGAACAGGTCGAGGACGGCTTCAGCCAGGACGTGGGCGGCACTGTGGCGCATCGGCCCCAGCGGATCGCCGGCCGCGCCGTGGTCCATCAGCTCCGTGGCGCTGCCCCGATCAGGGACCTCGGGGAGGACCTCCTCGAGGTCGATCGCCTCGCCGTCTGCCATGGTTCACACCTCTCGAATCACGAAACCTCTCGTCCATCGCAGGACGAGAGGTCGACCCTCCCGCGGTCCCACCCGCATTCCCCGACGCACATCGCGTCCGCGCACTCGCGGCCGCGCTGACGGGCGGATCTTGTTCCTCGCGTTCGGGAGGATGGTAGTCCAGCCGGCCCGCGAGCACCACCCGCACGATCGGATCGAGCGAATGCGGCACAATCTGGCAGGCTGTGGCGTCTCCACTGCGACGCCGGAGGTCAGCCCATGCCGCGACTGCTCGTCACCGCCATCCTCTTCGCCACGACCATCGTCGCCGCGTGCGGCACGCCACTGAGCTCGGCCCAGGTGTCCGAGGAGGTGCCGCCGCGCGCAGCCATCCCCCGCTGCGAGGACGTGCCGACGCTCAGCGCTCCGGCCGAGGCCTACCGCGACACGCCGATCTATGTCGGCAACGAGATGCCCGTCGAGGCCGTGCGGGACTGGGCCATCCGGCAGCCCGGCTACGAGGAGATCTGGATCGACCGCGAGCACAACGGGTGGGTCGCTGTCGC
>JANOTJ010000467.1:0-2808 GCA_031416295.1 Chloroflexota bacterium | reverse complement strand
TCGAAACAGGATCGTCGTCGCAGCCGAAGGAAACCCGCTCTACGTCGAGCAGATCACCTCCATGCTGGTCGAGACCGGGGCGCTCCGCCGGGAAGGCAGCGACTGGGTGGCGACGATCTCGTCTGATGATCTCGAGATCCCGCCGACGATCCAGGCGCTGGTGGCCGCCCGGCTCGATGCCCTCCGGTCCGAGGAGCGCCAGGTGATCGATCCGGCCTCCGTCATCGGTCTCGGCTTCCCGGTCGAGGCCGTCGTCGACCTCGTCCCCAAGGAGGCCGCCGCCGGCGTTCCGGCGTACTTGCTGTCGCTGGCGGCCAAGCAGTTCGTCCGCCCAGGTGTTGGTGAGGACGAGTTCTATCGATTCGGCCATTCGGTCATCAAGGACGCCACCTACAGAAGCCTGCTCAAGCGCACGCGTGCCGACCTCCACGAGCGGTTCGTCGGTTGGGCTGAGCCGGTCAACAAGGAGCGCGGCCGCGAGCTGGAGTTCGAGGAGATCCTTGGCTACCACCTTGAGCAGGCGTATCGATATCGCGGCCAGCTAGGCCCGATCGACGATGCCGGTCGCGATATCGGCCGTCGCGCATCAGAAAAGTTGGCGGCCGCAGGACGACGCGCCTTTGGACGTGGCGATTCGCCGGCAGCCGCCAACCTCCTTCGCCGAGCCGCGATGGCTCTCCCGGACCTCGCGTTGATCCGGGGGGAACTGCTCACGGAGCATGCCGAAGCCGAGATCGAGCGCGGTGGATTCGCGGCGGCAGCAGGCGCGCTCGACGAGGCAAGGCTGATCGCGGAGGGGATCGCCGACGCCAGGCTCGGTGCGCGTGAGGCGCTCGTGCGGCACCAGCTCGGCCTCGTCACGTCAGGCTCGATTGGCAATGCAGGGGAGGTTGCTGCAGGCGTTCGGCAGATGATCCCGATTTTCGAGACCGCCGCCGATGCGGCCGGCCTCGCCCGGTCCTGGCGCCTCCTGTGGGTCATTCACGGAACCACCGGCGCCCTCGAAGAGGCCGCCGATGCCGCGAGCCGGGTCGTCGAGATCGCATCTCGGTCGGGTGATCTGCGGCTTGCCGCAAGGGCCGCCGTCGCGTATGCGCAGGCCGCCCTCGAGTCTCCCATGCCGGTTCTTGAGGCGATTGAGCGTTGCGAACGATTGATGTACGCAGTTGGTCCGGATCGGATCGCGGAGGCGCGCTTCCTGGCTATCCTCGGCGTCCTGTATGCCATGCGCGGACTTTTTGACGATGCTCGGGCCATGTACGGACGAAGCCACGAGATTATGGCCGATCTTGGTCCCAGCGTGACGGCGGCCGGGGCATCGCTCGAGTCATCGCGAGTCGAGATGTTGGCCCACGACCCGGAGGCGGCGGCGCGGGAATTACGCCGTGACCTGGAGATGCTGGAGGCCGTCGACGAGCGCTACTACCGTTCTAGTGTCGCGGGACTGCTCGGGCACACGCTCTACGCCCTGGGTCGATACGAGGAGGCTGAACGGCACGTGGAAGTCGCCGAAGGACTGGCGGGAGCGGATGACGTGTTCAGCCAGGTCATCTGGCGCACGGCGAGGGCCAAGCTGCTGGCCCATCGGGGAGATGGTGAGAAGGGGGTCCTACTGGCGCGCGAAGCCGTCGCCATGGCCAGCTCCGGCTCCTACATCGAGCAGCACGCCGAGGCCCTCGCCGATCTCGCCGAGGTCTTCCGGGTTATCGGACGGCAGGATGAGCAGGAGCCACTACTGCGGGAGGCGCTTGCGCTCTTCGAGCGGAAAGGCGATGTGGTGTCGGCTGGACTCGTCCGCGCGCGGCTGGAGAAGTTGTCGACCCAGTTGCTCAGAAGTTGAACTTGCCGTTGCTTGTCGTGCGGACAGTGATCGTGAGGATGTAGGTCTTGCTCAGGGCGAAATCCGCGCAGGGAACCAGTCCTGGATTGGCAGCGCACGACGTGGCGCTGACGTTGTAGAGCGGGAAGCCGGGTTCGACGCTTCCGTCGTTCAGGACGTGGATCACGAAGGCCTTCCTGATGTTGTAGGTCTTCGGCACCTTCGCCGTGAGAATGGTCTCAAGGTAGGGGCTGACGGCGGCGTTGGCGTTGACCGTCAAATCCACAAAGTCCGGCTGGCAGGTCAACTTCAAGGTCACGCAATACGCGGGTTGCGTGGTGTTCGTGCCCTCGGCAATGACGACCGCATTGCCGTTCCCGGCATTGTTCTCGATCAGGTTGAGGGTTGTCTTGAGGTTCCCGGCACCGAACGTGCCCAGATCGGATGTACTCGCCTGACCGCCCAGGTTGAAGGTCGAGACTCCGTTCTCGCTGAACGGAACGACGCTCAGGCTGGCCGAGCCGCGCTCGACCTGCTGGTTCGCTCCGTTCTCGTTATTCGTCTCCGCCGATGCCGAGACCACGGTCCCGCTGCCCACCGGCACAGTCATCGCGACGGTGGCCAGGACCGAGATCCTCCGCGTTCCGAATGCCGCGATGTTGCCGAAATCGCAACTTAGGCTCGTGCCGTTGGACGGCGCGCACATCGAAGCGTCGGGACCGAACACGGCTGTGATGGTTACGCCGCCCGGCCAGGTCGCCCCCGATGCAGGCAGCGACAGATTGACGTTCGCGATGGTCTGGTTGTCGCCGCTCGCGACGGTAACGTCGATCTTCGTCGCCGCGCCCTGACTCACGGTCGTCGGACTGCTCACCGTTACGCTGAAGATTCGCGAGTTGGCGGCCTGGACCGTGCCTCCGACGACGGAGAGTGCTAGTGCCGCTGCTGTCGCGATCCCGGTCAGCTTCCGCCAAGTCCGCACGCGGCCG
>JANOTJ010000466.1:0-5102 GCA_031416295.1 Chloroflexota bacterium | reverse complement strand
GCCAGCTCGCGCGCGGCGTTGATGCCGGCAAACCCGCCACCGACGACGACCACATCCACGGCGTCCGGGAGCTCCGTACGCGAGCGATCCGGCAGCGCCGGCATCGTCGCCTGCCAGAACGCGCGGCGCTCGTAGTCACGGTTCAGGGGCGGGACGGACGGCATGGCGCCGAGGGTATCCGAGTGCGAGGCGCTACGCTGGCTCGGTTCCGATCTTGCTCGGGGATCGCATGCTCATCGAACCGACGCCCGCCCGGCCGCCGTCCCGAGGGAGCCGGGTGCGCATGCTCGCCGCGGTCGCGGCGCCCCTGCTCCTGCTCGTCGTGGCCGTCGGCTCAGGTGCCACGGGGCGGGCGTTCGCTTCGGACCCGCCCGCCGGCGACCCCCTGGCGTCCGACTCCGCACGAATCGTGGGGATCGCGGCCGCACCCGACGGCACCCCCCCCCCGACGATCGAGGCGACGCCGGAGGCGGGCCCGGTAGCGTTCCCGCCCCGGATCCTTGGCCTGCCGACGCGGACCGTGGAGGCGACCCTGGACCTGCGGCGAGCCGGCCGGATCGGCGACGAGATCGTGGCCGTTCGTGGCTGGCTGACCATCGCCCCGGCACCGGCCGAGTGCCAGGTCCAGCCCGCAGATCTGTGCGCGCGGCCGATGATCCTGGCCGACGTGCCGGACGCGCTGCTCGTGCGCGACTCGGGGGCCGTGGAGTGGGGCGGACCGCGCGGTGCCGTCCACCTTCATCCGGCCGCCCTGCCCGGGGTGGGCCTGCCGGATCCCGGCGACCAGGCGCTGGTGCCGTTCCCGCTCATCGTCCTTGGCCGGTTCGACGACCCGCGACTGGCCGATCCACGGACAAGCTCCCGCCATCCCAACGAGGCGTTCGCCCTGGAACGCCTGGCGTGGGCCGTCGGCATCCACTCCCAGGTGCGGGTGGTCCTGGGCGTCCCCGAGGTCGAGGGGCGGATCGACGCGCGCGCCGTGCGCGAGTTGGTGTCTGAGGCTCTGCCGAGCGGCACCGTCGTGCTGGGACAGGCGCTCGTGGGCATCGACACCGTGAAGCGCCTCGACCCGACCGCCTCGGGACTGACCCGAGGTGAAGCGGAGCGGCGCGGCCTGGAGCTGCCGGAGGCCGACTGGTACGTGCGCGTCATGGTTCGCGACGGACTGCCCGTTGACACCCTGGCCGGGGATACGGCGCCGCGCCGCATCGGCTTCGCGGTCCTGACCGTGGACGGGACGGTGCTGGCGGCAGCCATTGAGGACTGACCGAGCGCCAAGGGCGGCCTGTCGCGCCGATCACGCCGAGCCTACTCAGCGCCGATCACGCCGAGCCTACTCAGCGCCGATTCTGCCCCCACCATCAGAATCGGCGCATCCGGGACAAGAAGGGGCGTCGGGGACCGCCGTCGGCCGGTGGCGGAGGGCCGCTCATGCGTACGCGCCTCGCTCCACCATCGCGCGGACCGCGTCCGCGGTCACCTGTTCCTGTGCTTCCTGGCGGCCTACCTGCGCTGGCACCTCGAAGCCGCCTGGGCGCCGCTCCTCTATCGCGACGAGGCACCGCCCGAGCGAACCGACCCGGTTGGTCCGCCGAAGCGCTCGGCCGGCGCCCGCCGCAAGGAGCGCGACCATGTGACACCCGACGGCCTGACGGTCCACAGCTCCCGACGCTCTTGGCCGAGCTCGCCACGCTGACCCGCAACCGGGTCGTACCGGCCGGGGCCGACGAGCGGGCCGCCTACGACGTGCTCACGACCCCGACCGAGCTCCAGACCCGGGCCTTCGCGCTGATCGGCGTCACGCCGGCGCGGATGTAGTCAGAACGGCGCAGCCTGGCGAGCCCGATTCACGTTCGGATCTGCCCGATCAGGGCTGGAAGTTCGGGTTAGGGGTTGCGCCACTCTACCGATCGCGTTCCTTCCGCGTCATGGTACTCGAGCACCGCGAGCCATCGTCCGGGGTTGCCTGCAAATTGCAGTGTTCGGACCAGCGGGGATGATGGTTCGACCTCCGTCTCAAATCTCACCTGGCTCGATGGATCAAAGATGGTGAGCTCGGCCCTGCCTTGGGTGAGGGACACGCTGACATTGACAACGACTCCCCCGCCGGCGGCTACAAACGGGGTCTCGGCCTGCCCGGTGCCTCCGAACCCGGACGCTTCTCCACTGCCCGTTGCTTGACATGCCGATAGGACATTGAGCAGCAGCAACAAAAGCGCGGTCCTACTCATCAATTCGGGCGGGTGGCTACCGGAAGACGATGACGCTGCAAAGGCGATCAGGTCCGAGGAGCCACGTGCCACCGTTGGTCTGGCGCGCTCCATGCCAGCCCTTGTTGACGAAGTTGAAGTGCTCCCACGACCAGCGGTGGTTCCAAGCGCTCCAGCTCTCGACATGATTAACGCTGCCGGCCGCCTCGTGGTACCAATTGTCGACCAGCACTCCGTCGCGCGTGAACTGGCCCTGCTTGCCGACACGGCTCGCCGCGAGGTAGTAGACGTTGGATGACGTGCTCGTCCAGCCTCCGCCACGCGTGTAAGACGAACCAACCTGATCGATCCACTGGATCGGGCAGTTCCAGCCCACCGATATCGCGAGGGCCGAGACGTCGCCAGTACTCTGCGCTAGGTCTCCTGAGTCCGACCGCCCGATCGAATTGACAACGGCCGTCCCGTTCCTAAGGGAGGCCTCGAACTGTTTGTGAGCGTATGCCAGTGCCGCCCGGCGTTCTGCGGCGGTAAATGACGTCCACTCCTCTGCGCTCGCCGGAATTCGTGGCTCAGCTGACGTGGCCGCCGGGGCGACTGCCAGCACGCAGAGGAGAAGGATGACCATCGCTACTGAACGTCGCATCGTGTCCTCCCGACGCAGCCCCCGTCCCCGTTGGCACATTATCCCACCGTTGTCAACCGCGTCTCGCGGCCGGGGCGCACGTCAGGATCGTGACGCGATCCTGGGGGTGCGGGGTGGCCGGGTGCCTTGCCCTGGATATCTGACAGTGGTATATGCTGTCAGCCAAGGAGGTGTTCATGGCCAGGACGCGTGACCCCGAGGAGCTCAGGAATCGGCGTGACGAGATCCGCGACGAACTGGCCGGGATCGGAGACCTTCGGCCAGGTTCCCTGGTGGGCCGCTATCGCAGGTGCGGCAAGCCGAACTGCCACTGCGCGGGCGAGGAGGGAGGGGGCCACGGACCGAGCTGGTCGCTGACCCGCGGGGTCGGCGGCAAGACGGTCACCCGGATCATCCCGCCGACCGCTGTGCCGAAGACGCGTGAGCAGATCGCCGAGTACCAGCGTCTGCGCAGGCTCACCGGCGAACTGGTCGAGGTCAGCGAAGGATTATGCGAGGCGCTCCTGGCCGCGCCCGACGGCGTCTCCGGGAAGGCGGCCAAAAAGGGGGCTTCAAGGCAGGCTTCGATGCCGCGGTCGTCGCCGAGATCGAAGCGCTCGTAGGGCCGGGCGCGCTCGAGGGGCTCGACTTCGAGGCGATCGAGATCGGGGCGCGCCGGGGCGCGCTCGGCGTGGCGGCTCGCGCGGTCGAGCGGTGCCTGAACGCCGACCGGTCCGACCACCAGGGTCCCACCATCGCCTGTGACTGCGGCAGGCAGGCCCGCTACGCCGGCCGCCGGCCCAGGACGTTCACGACCGCCCTGGGCGAGATGACGCTCGAACGCGCCTACTACCACTGCGCGGCGTGCGGATCGGGCTCCTGCCCGCGTGACCGTGTGCTGGACGTCCAGGACACGTCCCTCTCGCCCGCCACGACGCGCATGGTGGGCATGGCCGCGGCGATGGTCAGTTTTGCCGAGAGCAGCGAGCTGATGGCCGAGCTGGCGGGCATCCCGGTCGACCCCAAGCAGGTGGAGCGCACCGCCGAGGCGCTCGGTCGGGAGATCGCCCGGGACGAGCGCAGCGTCATCGGGCCGGAGGCTCCCCCGGTCCCCACGATGTACCTGGGCATGGACGGCACCGGCATCCCCATGCGCGCAGCCGAGCTCGCGGGACGCGCAGGCAAGCAGCCCGACGGCTCGGCGAGTACGCGCGAGGTCAAGCTGGTCACCGTCTGGACCGCCGAGGGACGGGACGCGGAGGGCATCCCCGTCCGTGACCCGGGCTCGGTCAGCTACTCGGCGGCCATCGAGAGCGCCGCCAGCCGCGACACCGACGACGCACCCTCGGCGTTCGCCGGGCGGGCCGAGCGCGAGGCGCAGCGTCGCGGCTTCGATGTGGCCGAGCGCCGTGTGGTGCTCGGTGATGGTGCCCCCTGGATCTGGAACCTGGCCGGGGAGCAGTTCCCCGGGGCCATCGGGATCGTGGACCTGTTCCACGTCAAGCAGCATCTTAGCGATGTCGCGAAGGCCATCTACGGACCGGCCAACGACCTGGGCCGGCAGTGGGCCAGGCAGCGGCACGACGAGCTGGATGACGGGCAGCTCGACGCCCTGTGCGATGCCCTGCGCGTCCACGCCGGGGCCAACGACGAGGCGCGCAAGTGCCTCGACTACGTCACGCGCAACGCGAGCCGCATGCGCTACCCGGAGTTCCGTGCCCAGGGCCTGTGCGTCTCGTCGGGTGTCGTCGAAGCCGGTTGCAAGGTGGCCATCGGCACCCGCCTCAAGCGCGCCGGGATGCACTGGACCTTGGCGGGTGCCGATGCGATCATCGCCCTGCGCTGCTGCAAGCTCAGCGGGCGCTTCGAGGACTTCTGGGAGCGGCGCTCGACCGCGGCGGGCGCGAGGGGCCGGTGAGCCCATCTCACAAATCTGACGTGCACCCTCGCGGCCGCCGTCGCTGACCGCCTGACGTTCCGGGCGCACATCCTCCAGAGTGGTTCCGAGTCGTCTCGGCTGCAGGCCAGCCGAACGAAGGGGGGCCACACCGACCTCGGTGGTCTCTTCGAGATGCGACCGGCTCGGCGTCGAACGAGCCGGTCGCCGAATCGCCGCACCGCGCCGGCCACGTCCCGGCCGGCTCGCGCGCACCTCGCCCACTCGCTCCGTTGCGACACAGGTGGCGCATGCGCTAGTGTCGCGCTCGACAAGAGGCTTGTAGTATCCGATGTTCGCAGCTACGATGCCCGGTATGGCCAATCATCCCGCA
>JANOTJ010000465.1:0-2034 GCA_031416295.1 Chloroflexota bacterium | reverse complement strand
CGTGAAGTCGCGCCTGCACACCGCCCGCGCCCGATTGCGTGAGGCCCTCCGATGACACTCCCCGGCGATCCGCCCGAAGGGGACGAACTCGATCGCCGGCTGGAGGCCGGCCTTCGTCGTCTGACCGAACCCTCGAGCGAGGCGACTCCCTTCAGGATCTCCATCATCGCGTCGACTCGTGGCGCATCGCGAACGTTCCCGGGCGCGCAGTTCGCCATCCTGATCGTCGTCCTCGCCGTCGGGGCGGTGCTGTCGTTGCAGGTCGTTCCAGGGATTCCGGCTGCGTCGTCCGACCCGGTCGCCGGACAGACGGTCGCGCCACCGGTCGTCTCGAACGGCCCGTCGCCGGCGACCGCACCGTCGACCGTCGACGTGACCGCGTGGATCAACGACGCCTGGCCGCCCATCATCGAGGGTCCGTTCGGGACGCTCGATGCGACGGGCTACCTGGATGACGCCGGCACGACGCTGGGCTACATGCCAGCGGTGGAGGGACCGTTCGTCGAGCGCTACGGCGGCGGCCCGGCCGTGACGACGTACCTGGCGCTGGACGGGCCGCAGGACCTGGCCGACCGGGCGCAGGTGGTCGTCCGAGGCCGGCCGCTTGCCTTCTCCCGCCCTTATTTCAACTCGACCGATGGCGCGTTCTGGTTGCCGGAGCTGGTCGGCGTCAAGGGCGGCGTCCTCCCGACGAGCGACCTGCGGCGCGACGTCCTGTTCCAGGTCGAAGAGGTGCTCGGCACGACGCTGGACGGGGGCTTCGAACCGGGGCTGATCCAGTTCACGGTGCCCGCGGGCCAGGTGGTGGTCGACGTATCGAGCGACGTTCCCTACGCGCCGGGGTACGGAGAGCATGTACTCAAGGCGGGGCGATACCTGGTCAGCGAGGAGCCGGCCGCGGACCTGGGCGTCGGACAGGAGGTCGTCCTGTTCCTCAGGTATGGCGAATGGTTGGGTCTCTACGACGCAAGCTACGGTGCCGTCCGGACGCTGATGAGCGCGCACGGGTTGTATTACGCGTTCGCCATCGAGGGCGAGCGCACCCGGAACCTTTCGGCGAACCCGGTCGGCGACCGATGGCAGCCGACCCTGTCCGAGTTGCGGAGGATCGCCGGCACGCTCGCGCCCGAGGCTGGCCAGATCCTGCCCGACGCCCGCGTCCACCCGGCGCGGCCGACGCACGACTCGTCGGAACAGCCTCTGCCCTCCCCGACACCGTGCCCGCCGCGGCTGGTCGGCGGTATCCAGCCTCGGTACCTGTCGTTGGCCGCATTGCTCGACGACAGCGATCTCGTGGTGGTCGCGCGCTCGACGACCCGAGCGAAGTCGGTATTGTCTCCCGGTGACGGTCCATTCGTGGCTCTGGCCAACGACATCCTGGTCGAAGAGGTCATCCGCGGAGATGCCGCCGTGGGGTCACTACTGCCTGTCCTCAGGCTCGCCGATTCTGATCCGGCCTGCCCACTGGTGATCGTCGATGTCGCGCCGCTCGAGATCGATCGGCCGTATCTGATGGCGCTCCGGCGCGATGGCGACCGGTTCGTGCTCCCCGAGGCGCCCCAGGCACTCGCCGAGGTCCGCGGGGGCGTGTTGTCCTCGACACGCTGGCCCGAGCTCGACGGCCTGACCGTCCAGGCGGCGCGCGAGCTGCTGGCGCGCAGGGTGCCGACTGAGGGGCCGTCGTCGGACGACCCCGTTGACGTCCTCGTCGGCGATCTGCGCGCGGCCGGGGCGTCGGTCACGCGGCTCGAATCCTTCGAGGCTTTCCTGCCGTTCGGTGTGAGCGGCCTGAGGCTCTGCGTCGCGGGCCAGCAGGTCTGGGTGTACGCCTACGCATCGGCCGATGAGGCGGCTCGCGTCGCCGGGACGATCGATCCAACCGACCCATCCCACGTGGGCGCATCCATCATCGTGTCGTGGCAAGGCAACCCAAGGTTCTGGCAACGGGATCGGCTCCTGGTCCTGTATCTCGGAGCTGACCGAGCGACCGAGGAGCTGCTCACCGACGTTTTGGGTCAGCCATTTGCGGCCGGG
>JANOTJ010000464.1:0-2170 GCA_031416295.1 Chloroflexota bacterium | reverse complement strand
CATCGAAGCGCTCGCGGGCAGCAGGCTCCAGGAAGTCGTACTCGCGCAGCTCGTCGATCCGCTTGCCGACGTCCGCGGGCAGAGCGTCAAGGCGATCGAGGCGCTTCGCGGCGACGTCGCGGAGCATCTCGGCGAGGGATGGATCGGGCGCGTCGGCGGAGGCGGCCACGTCGGTGGCGGAGGCGGCCGCGTCGTCACGCCCGCCCGGCGAGCCGTCCGCGGCCTGATCGAGTCGGCGCTGGACGCCCGCGCGCTCCTGCTCGACGATCGCGTCGAGCTCGCGTCGGATGTCGCCGAGGACATCGTGCAGGTCGTAGCGCTCGCGGAGCTCCTCGCGCCGGCGCCGCAGCCGATCCATGAGGTCCCGCAGGCCGGCCAGATCCGGACGGGTCGCGTCGTCACTCCGCCACCCTCGCTCCATCAGCCGGCGCAGCGCCTCGGCGAGGTCACCCTCGGCCATCACGTCGTCCGAGAGGGCGTCCATGATCTCGTCGGCGGCGAGGTCGGGCAGCTGCTGGCGGCCGTCCCAGCGCGAGAAGCGCGCCCGTCGGGCGAGGGCGGCGACCGAGTCGTCAGATCGTCGACGGCCGCCGTCCGGACCCACCGACGGCGTCGGCGGCGTTGATGGGAGGTCGCGAGGATCGGGCGAGTAGGCGCTCATCGGCCGCGGCCCATGGTCAGGCGCGGTACACGGTCGTGCCCGCGACCCGTTCCTTGTTGAGACGCCGGGCGAGATGCAGCCCCTCGAGCAGGAACTCCACGGCCGAGGCGACCACCGCAGGCTCCTCCGCACCGTCAGTCACGTCGAACGCGCCGAGTCGCCGGACGGCCTCGGACAACCCGGGCACTTCGCGGGCCCAGGCCACGTACTCGCGCGACGGTGTCCGGTCGCCGATCTCCACGATGAAGCCCTCCTCGAACGCGGCGACCACGGGATCCAGGACGTCCAGGACCGCATGACGGGTGAAGGTCGCGAACAACGCCCGGGTGATCAGGCGCTCCACGATGCGCTCCTCGGGCGCCTCATCCCCGACCGATTCAAGCTCCACCTTGCCGGCCGTCGAGGCGATCAGGGCCCCGAGATCCGAGACACGCGGCGCGGCGAGGGATTCGCCAAGGCGGACGGCGCGCTTGAGCGCGGCCGCCTCCAGGACCTCCATGTTGGCGACCGACACCCGGACCGACACCCCGGAACGTTGGCTGATCTCCGGGGAGCGGCGGGCCAGGTGCGTGAGTTCCGCGACGACCTCCTCCATGAACCCGGGCACCACGACCGTCGGGACATCGTCGGCCGCCGCGAAGCGCTGCTTCTCCTGGCTCACGATGGCCATCTCGTGGTCCAGCGTCCGCGGGTAGTGGGTCCGGATCTGGGAACCGAGGCGATCCTTGAGCGGGGTGATGATCCGGCCGCGGGAGGTGTAGTCCTCGGGGTTCGCGCTGGCCACCACGTACAGGTCGAGCGGCAGCCGGATGGTGAAGCCGCGGATCTGGACGTCGCGCTCCTCGAGCACGTTGAGCAGGCCGACCTGGATGCGCTCGGCGAGGTCGGGCAGCTCGTTGATGGCAACGATGCCCCGGTTGGCTCGCGGGATGAGGCCGTAGTGCAGGGTCAGCTCGTCGCTGAGGTAGCGGCCCTCGGCGACCTTGATCGGATCGACCTCGCCGATGAGGTCGGCGATGGTGATATCGGGCGTGGCGAGCTTTTCCGCATAGCGCCGATCGCGCGGCAGCCAGTCGATCCGGGTCGCGTCGCTGTCGCGCTCGACGATGGCCCGGGCGGCCGGCGAGATGGGCGCGTACGGATCGTCGTTGAGCTCGCCGCCGCGCACGATCGGCAGCCACTCATCGAGCAGACCGACGAGCAACCGCGCCATGCGCGTCTTGGCCTGGCCGCGTTCACCGAGGAAGACAAGATCATGGCCGGCGAGGATGGCGTTCTCGATCGCCGGCACCACCGATTCCTCGTAGCCGACCACGCCCGGGAGCGTGTCGCGCCCCTCGGCCAGGCGCACGAGGAGGTTCGAGCGCAGCTCCTGCTTGACCGAGCGCGAGCGCCAGCCGCTCGCGCGCAGTTCGCCGAGCGTCGTGGCGCGGTCGACAGTGCCGGACATCGGAGTTCCCTTCAGTGCAGTCGCGGAGGTTCGAGGAGTGCGCGGCGCCGGTCGATCTC
>JANOTJ010000463.1:0-2128 GCA_031416295.1 Chloroflexota bacterium | reverse complement strand
GTGCCGGCTGATCTCGATGCGATCTGCATGGGCCTGCTCCAGCGCGACCCGGCGCGGCGTTGGGATGGGGCCGACGTCCTCCTGCAGCTGCGTGGCGAGCGTGGTGTGCCATTAGCCACGCCTCCGGCAGCGGCGCCGCGCACCGAATTCGTGGGCCGCGACTCCTACCTGGCGCGCCTCGAGTCGACGTGGCTCACAGTGAAGGACGGCACCCACGCTGCCGTCTACATGCACGGGCCCTCCGGCATCGGCAAGACGGCGCTGCTCCACCACTTCATCGATCAGAAAGCACGCGACCCACGTCTCGTCCTGCTCCAGAGCCGCTGTTACGAGCACGAGTCCATGCCCTACAAGGGGCTCGACGGCGTCGTTGACGGATTGAGCCGCTACCTTCTGGCCCTGCCGCCCGCCGAAGCCGTGTCGCTCGTGGCGAGTGATGCCGGGACGATGGCGCGGCTGTTCCCCGTGATGCAGGGTTTGGCCACGTCCCCCGAGGTTGCCCCGGAAGCGGCCGTGGCCGATCCCCTCACGGTCCGGAATCGGGCGTTCGCGGCGCTGCGTGACACGCTCGACCGCGTCGCGCGGCGGCAGCCGCTGATTGTCGCCATCGACGACTTCCACTGGGCTGATGCCGAAAGCCGCACCGCGCTCGCGGCGCTGTTCCAGCCGCCGGCGCCACCAGGTCTTCTGCTGCTGGTGTGCTTCCGGAGCGAAGATATCGAGTCCAAGCCGTTCCTGCGCTCCCTGCTGGACCAGCGCGATCAGAGCACGCACGCGCTGCTCCTGGCGCCGTTGTCGGAGCCCGAGGTGATGCGCCTGGTGGAGCGGCTGCTGCCGGGGTCAATGGGACCCGAGGCCCGCGACCCGCGCGCGATCGCCCGCGAGGCCGGCGGCCACCCGCTGCTGGTCGAGGAACTGGTGCGCGGTGTGGCGCAGGATTTGGAGGTGCGGCGCGGCCTCTCGCTCGGAGACCTGCTGACACGGCGGCTCGACCGCCTCCCGCCCGGTGGACGCGCCTTCCTCGACACGCTCGCGGTGTGTGGCCGGCCGATGGCCGCGTCCCGCGTCTCCGAGGCCTGTGGCCTGGCCGGTGACGAGCGGCCCCTCGTCGCGCAGCTCAGGGCGGCCCACTTCCTGCGCAGCAGCCGTGCGCCTGGGCAGGTGGAGATCTACCACGACCGCATCCGCGAGACGCTCGCGGCGGTCATCGACCCCGAAGCGGCCCGGGGCATCCACGAGCGCATGGCGGCGCTCGTCGTCAGGCACGGCGACGACGACCCGGAGGCGCTCTTCGAGCACTATCGCGCGTCGGGCCGCATGGTGGACGCGGCCGGCCAGGCGGCCGTCGCGGCCGTCAGGGCCGCCACGGTGCTGGCCTTCGATCGCGCGGCCCTCCTATTCCGGCACGCGCTCGAGCTCCATCCCGAGTCCGCCGCATCGGCGGAGTGGGCTGCCGGTCTGGCGCTGGCCCTCGAGAACGGCGGACGCCCAGTGGAGGCGGCTGAGGCCTACCTGGACGCGGCGCGGCGCGCCCGCGGTGGAGAGCGGATCGACTGGCGGCGAAAGGCCGCCGAGCTGCTCCTGGTCGGGGGCCGGATCGATGAGGGGCTTGGCGTCAGCGAAGACGTGCTTCGCACGGCGGGTGTGCGGCTGGCCCGCGACGCTGGCAGGGCGGTGGCGTCGCTGGCGATACGGCGGCTGCAGTTGCGCTGGCGCGGCCTCGACTTCGTCGATCGACGTGCGGCCCAGGTGCCCGCGGTCGACCTCCTGCGGATCGACGCCTGCTGGTCGATCTCGGTCGGTCTGGCGATGATCGATCCGCTCCGCGCGGCCGATTTCAATGTGCGGCAGTTGCTGTGGGCGCTGGCGGTCGGCGACCCGCAGCGAGTCGCCAGAGCCCTGACGTTGGAGGCGGGATTCTCGGTGATCGTCGCGGTAGGTGGAGGACGTCAGCGAGCCGCCGAACTGTTCCGGCGGGCCGAGGTTCTCGCTCAAGGTCTCCCCGACGGCACCGCCAAGCAGTACGTCACCGCGCTCGGCGCGGTGTGGGCGGGCATCGCCGCCTTTCTGACGGGACGGTGGACCAAGGCGCACGGCCTGAGCCGCACGGCGGTGACCATCCTGCGCG
>JANOTJ010000462.1:0-5059 GCA_031416295.1 Chloroflexota bacterium | reverse complement strand
CCCGCACCCGGCCCGGTGCCGCCCGCCCGCACCCGGCCCGGTGCAAGCCATAGATGCACTCCATCTGACATGGACGGGCAGGTGGATGAGGCGCAGGTTCGGCCACGCCGTCTCGAGGGCGCTCGACCGACCCCTGCCCGCGGTGCGAGGAACCGTTGTCGACGACCCAGAAGACGCGCTCGGCGGCGGCATACGGCGGCCGGGTCATCACCTGGGCCACCAGTCGCCCGAAGGGCTCGATCCCGGTCGCCCGCTCGCAGCGGCCGAAGAGCCTGCGCGGTGGACGTCCCAGGCAGCCAGGTACTGGAGCGCCCCGCCACGGTCGTCCTCATGTTCGACGCGCATGGCCCGCCCGGGCGCCAGTGGCAGGCTCGGATGACAGCGGCAGCGCGCCTGGGACAATGTTACGGCATAATGTCCACACCGTCCAGAACGATAATGTCCACAACGACAATGTCCACAAACGACAATTGACAACCGGACTTCGCCGTGAGAGCATCCCGAAGCGCACCCAAAAGGGTCTCGCTCGGAACCGGCGGGAGAGGGGCTCAGCCAATGAGACGCACACGGATCGCTTGGCTCTGCGTGATCGCCTTGCTCATTGTTCCGGTGCCGCCGTCGGCAGCGGCCGCCGATGGCGACAAGATCTCCGAGGCCGACCTCGTGATCGTGTCCGAGGCGCGTCAGCTGGCAGCGGCGGACGTGCGCGCCTCGGACGTCACGGACAGTCCAGTCGGCCTCAGCGTCCTCGAATCGTTTGCGGACTCCCTCGACGTCAATGCGCGCCCATATCGCGTCTACGTCTTTGGCGAGCAGCAGACCGTGGTCGACGCCGCAACGTCCCTGTCGGTCTTCACCGGCCGCAACGCATTCGGCGAGCAGGTGTACGAAGTCGTTCCATTTGCCAGGCCGACGACATTTTCGGCGCGGGCAGGGTACGCAGTTCCCCCGACGAGCGCCTGGGTCTACAACACCGATGGCTCCTTCGGCAACACCTACAACAACTGGAAACGGACGGGCTTCTATACGATCATGGCCGCCTGGAACTGGAAGCCGTGTTCAACCTGCACAGCTCACCAGTACTTCCGAATGTATGCACAAATGCAGGCGGCAACGCTCACGGGGCAGGACTCGCCGTGGCGGCGCGCGTGGATCGAGCTCGATAACAATGGGAGCTGGGGTGGGTCGCCGCACGAGTTCGAGCTTGGTGAGCCGGAAGAGACCGTCAACGGGCCGCAGAGCATCGAGATCACCGTGGGCTTCGGTTCCAACCTCAACGTTACTCTCGGTGCAGCGCCCCTGACCGCCGGCGGCGGCACCAACACATCCTATTCGGGCAAGATGTCGATCCCCACGGAGACTTGGCAGCCCGTGATAAGGACCGAGATCGCGTCTGGCGGCGTTAACTACTGTCGAGTCGATGAGTGGAACGGCGTCAAGAAGGTCGCCACGCGCGTGGGGATCCGTCAAGCAGTGAATGCCCAGCTGGGAGGTTGGAACATCCTGTTCGGCATGCAGCGCAGCTATAACGGCTGCCGCTAGGCAAGCGGCGCCGAGGCAGAAGTGTTCCGTGCCATCGCATCGGCCGTCGTGGCCGTCATCGTGGCTGCCGCCTGCGACTCCAGCACGATGGAGCCCACGACAAGCCCCGCCACACGCAGCCTCCAGCCTTGTGTCGACGCCTCCCAGCCGGAGCGCGACGACCAGGGCGATGACAGGTCGATCCAACCGGGCGGACCTGATGCGACCCCGTCTCCATCCATAGCCGATCGGTACTTGTACTGCCTCCAGATATCCCTCGATCGATCCGCTGGGCGGGAGCAGCTCGTCCAGGTCGTCGTGCTGTCGAATCAGTCGTCAGATCCGCTGCTCGACCGAATCCCGCTTGTCTATCATCCGGGTGGCCCCGGGCTGTCGGCCGTGAAGGTGATGCTCGAGGATCCACCGCCTGTCGACCTCGACTCTTACGCGCTGCTCACCTGGGATGGCACGACTTCCAGCAATGGGCCGGGCGCTTGTGGTCCGAAGTCGATCTCGTACTTCACTGAACGCACTCGCGACGACTTCGAGCGCGGAGCGACCGAGACCGCCGAGGAGTGTCTTGGCGGGTTCGGCGGCCCCGCCGACATCGGCGCATGGGCCGCAACGGAGGAACTCGAGGCCATCCGCCAGGCTCTCGGGATCGACCGGTTCGACTTTCTGACGTTCTCGTACGGAACCGCGATCGCCGAGGCCTACCTGCGCGTACACCCCGAGCACGTACGTCGAGCCGTGCTGGATGCCCCCGTTGGACTCGACGTTCCCTGGCTGGTACGCCTTCGCACTGTCGGGGTGGCTCTACGCGACGCCTCCGATCGGCTTGCGCGATCCTGCCAGACCGACGGATGCACTGCCCTGCTCGATGATGTCCCCGCGCACCTGAGCTACGAAAAGCTCCGGGACGCCGTCGGACAACGGAACGCGGCGGTCGGAAGCGGCACGCTCACGTTGACGCCCATCATGTTCGATCAAGCAGCCATGCTTGCCCTGCGGAACGAAGCCAACTGGGACGGGTGGGCTGACGCCGTCGAGGAAGCCCTTGGCGGCGACGGAAGCACGCTCTGGCGCGTCGCCGAGAGGATGTACCTCGATCTCGACCGCAACGTGTTCTACCAGTCGTTCTGCGCGGACATCGATAGGCCGACGGAACCCGCACCGTACGTCGTGGGGGACGATCCCCTGCAGTTCGCGTACGGCTCGGAGCTTGCGCCGTGCTCGGGATTCCCTCACGGTGTCAGGAGGCCGGCCGGACCAGCGCCCGACGAACCGCCGGACGTCCTTGTTGTCGCGTCGCGTCACGACGTGCTCGCGCCTGCCGACCTGGCGAAGAACGCTCCGTTCCTGCAGTCCATCGCCGCGCTGTGCGAGACGAACGTCTCTGGCCATACCAGCTTCAGCGATCCAACGGTGCAAGAACTCATCGTCGAGTTCCTCGCCTCGGGAGACGCTCGTGGTGTGGCCAACCGATGCGCGAGTACCTGAGCCCGTCGTCGCCGTACCGGTCCTGGGCGAGCCCTTCGCGGAAGACGATGCCGATGACGTCGGGCCGGTGCGTCGGGTCGTATGCTGGCGCGGACCGTGTATCCGTCGATTGCGGAGCGCGCTCGAACAGTTCGCGCGAGAAGGCGTCCAGGGCCCCCATCGGCGGATGTCACGGCGGGGGATCGAGTCGCATCCACCGACCGACGATCTCGGCGAGATTGGGGATGGCCGAAAGCAGCAATGCGGGTGCCTCAAGGACCGTGCTGCCTGTGCCGGCGCGGCGAGGGGTCCGGGCCGCAACGAGTGGTTGCCCGGCCCATCGAAGCGACGGACCGGGCGACCGGGAGGCGCGCCGGGTCAGCGGCGCGGAGGTGGAGGCGGCGCGGCGCGGAGGTGGAGGCGGCGCCAGCGGCCGGCCCCGGTTGCCGGTTCAGGCCAGCCGGTTCAGGCCAGCCGGTTCAGGCCAGCCGGCTCCGACGGCCGCCCGGCTCCGACTGCCGGTTCAGGCCGCCCGGCCCGCCGAGCCCGGCGAACGCGGCCCGGCGCAGCGGGCGTTACGGGCTCGGTGAAGGAGATGCTCCGGCGCTCGGGGCGGGCGACCCGGACGGGAGCGGAGTGGCGATGGGCGTCGGTGCCGGGGTCGGGAGCGGGCCCTCCACCGGCGGGAAGAGCACCGGGATCGGCAGCCCGTAGCGGATGATCACCTGGTTGGTCGTGGTGCCCAGCGTGGAAGCGTCCACCTGGCGGGTGTCCACATCCGGCCGCAGGACCAGGCTGAACGACGCCGCCCCGCTGGCCTGGAGGTGCGAGATCTCCTCGGCCACGTCCACCGAGGCACGCAGGACGTAGAACGAGCCCGCCTTGGCCAGGATGACCATGCTCTGATAGCTGATCTTCGTGGACTTGTCCGAGTAGTAGCCTTCCGCGCCGACACCCACCTCGGAGTTGGTCAGCACGTTGACGCTCGCGGTCACGAAGACGTCGACGATCTGGTTGGGCGTGAGCAGGCCGCCGACGGCGCGATCGTCCGGAACCGTCATCGACACCGCCCGCCACTCCGGGCTGTCCGGGCCGATCGTCTCATCGGGGCCGAGCACGGAAAACTGGCCTCCCTCGGTGCTCGAGGCGAGCAGGTTCGTGGTGACCAACTGGCCGGCCAGGATGGTGACCGCCGGTACGCGCCCGATGACCTTGTCCGGCGTGGACACGATGCCCTGCGCGTTGGTCTCATCGATAGGCACCTCGCGTACGGTGACATCCGCGGCCTCGATGACCTTGCGCGCCGGGATCGTCTGGAGCGCGACCACGACGGCGACCCGCTGGAGCCCACCCTGGCCTGCCCGCTGCTGGGCCTGGCTGATCAGGTAGAACGCCGCCCCGCCGGCCACGACCGCCAGGATGACGCCGATGATCACGATGTAGCGCCCCCGACGACTCGGGTCCTTGTATTCCATCTCCACGAGAAGTGCCTCCCAAGCGAATGCGAGTCGCCGACGTCAAGTCGCCGACCACGGATGTCCAGGTTTGCCGTGCCCGCCCGGCTAGTTCCAGGGCACGAGTCGCGCCACCTGACCGCGGCGCAACGCGGGATCGTTCATGTCGGTGTAGACGCCGCTGATGGCGTAGCCGTAAACGGCGTTGGAATCGAGTGACGTGATGCGGAAGACCGAGAAACCGAGGATGTCGACATATTCGCTCGACGTACTTGCCGTCGCGATCGTCAGGGTGATCGGCACGAGCCGGGTCACCGACTGGCCGGCTGAATTCGTGCCTGTCACGCGTAGCGTCAGCGAATAGACGCCCGGGCCCAGCGTCCCACCGTTGACCGACAGGGTGACGTTCTGACTGATGCCCTTGAAGAGCGTGACGCTCGGCGGGCTGACGCTCAGGGCACCGATGCCGGCGGGCAGGACGCCGTTGGCGTCGGCGCCGCCCTCGATGCTCAGGTTGACCGTCCCGCCGAAGAACGTGCCGTTGTTGTTCGGGGTGCTGACGTTGACGGTCGTGGTCCCGGTCGCACCGGTCGAGGCGAGCGCGA
>JANOTJ010000461.1:0-22094 GCA_031416295.1 Chloroflexota bacterium | reverse complement strand
GTAGTGGGCCTCGGCCGTTTCCCGCGCGACATGGACAAGCTTCAGGCCGACGACCTTCAGTCCGCGCTCCTCGTAGCGGGCGAGGATGCGCCCGATCAGCATGCGCTGCACGCCGTCGGGCTTGATGAGGACGAGGGTTCGCTCGGTCATGTGGGGTCTCCTTTGGGCGTGGCCTGGTCGCCAGGGTGATCGCGCTCGAGGCCGGCGATGTGGCCGAGGTCGGCGATGGCCCCGGCATCGGCCCCGGCCTCCGTATCGGCCCCGGTATCGGCCCCGGCCTCCGTATCGGCCCCGGCATCGGGTCGGGCCTCGGGGTCGCTGGCGGTCGCGCTCTCTGGACCTGCCGGGAGGTGCACCGCAGCGGGTCGGGCCCGGGCGTAGGCCCGTCGAGCGTCGCGCTCGTGGCCGACCAGACGGTATGCGTCACCGCGCACCAGCGCCAGCGCCGGATCGTCATCGTGCCGGTCGCCGAGCGCATCCAGCACCGCGGGAGCGAGGGCCGGAGCGAAGCGCAGCACGAGTCCCAGCCGAATCGCCGCTGCGCCGAAGTCGCCATGCTCCAGGGCCGCCCGGCCGAGCTCGAACTCCTCGCCCGGAGAGGGCGCCTCAGCCGCGTCTTCGTCCGGATCGGTCGCGTCGGCAGGGTCCGCGACCTGGGCGTCCGCATCGGCGTCCCAGAAGCCTTGGTCAGCGGGCGGCGCCGATGATGTCGGCGACGCCAGGGTGGCGGTGGAGGGGATGCCGGCGCCGCGGCCATCATGGCCGGCATGACCCGCGCCTCCCGCTCCGGCTGGCGCCGGGAACATGGTCGCGGCGTACGGCGCCGGGTCCAGCGGGTCCGGCGGCCAGACCGAGGACCGGGGCAGTCCGGCGAAGATGACATCGAGCGCATCGCCGTCCGCGGATCGAGCGTGATCGGCGTGGCGACGAGCCTCCGTCGGCCGACCCCGCGCGGCGGCCGCTTCCGCGGCGATCACATAGGCGAGGCGCGGCACCTCGTCCGAGGGCGGCCCACCCTGGGCAGGATCCATGAGCGCGGCGATGGCCTCGCCGGCGCCGGCAACGTCGCCGGTCCGCCAGCGGACCTCGGCGAGATCCACGATGCCCGGGTCATCGAGCAGGTCGCGGCCGGCCAGGGTCTCGAGCTCGGCTCGGGCGAGCGCGAGCGAGCCCGTGCGCAGGTGCAGGCCGGCCAGGCGCAGCGCGACGTCGCGTTCGATCACCGGCGGCAACGCGGTCTCGGGGACAGCGTCGGCGGTCATGCCGGCAGCCGGAGGTGGCGCTCCAGGCCGCGCATCCGGCGGGCCGGCGCGACCACGGCCATGCGCAGGCGCTCGTCCACGAACAGCTCCCCGGCGAGCTGCTGGACGGACTGCGCATCCACCCCGGCGTTGGCCTCCAGGGCCTCCTCCAGCGTGAGCACCCGGTCGTGCAGGGCCTCCTGCCCGCCGATCCACGACGCCAGGTGGCGGGTCTCGTCCATGCGCAGCTCGAGACCCCCGGAGAGATAGCGCCTGGCCTTGTCGAGCTCGTCCGCCGGGACCGGCGTGTCGCGCAGCCGCTGGAGCTCGTCGAGGATCGCCCCGAGCGCCTCACGCAGGCCAGCCGGATCCACGCCGGCGGAGATCTCCAGTGCCCCGGCATCCGCGTAGTCCACGAGGCCCGAGCCGATGTCATAGGCCAGCCCGCGCTCCTCGCGCACGGACAGGAACAGGCGACTGCTCATCCCGTCGCCGAGGACCGCGTTCAGGACGGCCAGTGTCCAGGCGTCCGGGTGATCACGCCGAAGGGCCGGTACGCCGACCACGAGCTGGGCCTGGGCGGTCGGTCGCGGGCCAAGGCGAACGCGCTCGCCGGCGGGCAGGTCAGGCGCCGGGGCGAACCCGGGCTGTGCGCCGTTGCCCGTCCCGAAGGCGGTCGCCACGAGTTCCACGGCCTGCGCGTGGGCGATGTCCCCGGCGACCGCCACGACCGTGTTCGAAGGGCGATAGCGGGTCCGCCAGAAGTCGCGGATGATCGTCTCGGGCAGGGCCCGGATGCCCGCTTCGTCGCCGCAGATCTCGCGGCCCAGCGGGCCATCGCCGAACATCGCGGTCTGGAACAGGGTCTGGACGTACTCGGAGGGGTCGTCCTGGTAGGAGCGGATCTCCTCGACGATGATCGTCCGCTCGCCCTCGATCTCGGCGCTGGCGAGATTCGGGCGGACGATGAGTTCGCCCAGGACGTCGATGGCGCGTCGGGCTTCGCGGCCCGGGACGCGGACCCAGTAGACCGTCGATTCGCGGTCGGTGGCCGCGTTGAACGATCCGCCCACGCCCTCGATGGCCTCACTGATCGCACGCGTCGTGGGATAGGCGGCCGTGCCCTTGAACGTGATGTGCTCCATGAAGTGGGCCACGCCGGCCTCCTCGGCCGACTCCAGGCGCGAGCCGGCCAGGACGTATGCCGCCAGGGAGACCGAACGGGCCCCGGGGAGCCGGGCGCTGATGACGCGCGGCCCCTCGGGCAGCACGGTCCGTTCGAACATCTGGCCGATGGTACAGGAACGAACGAGGCGCCCCGGTCGTGCGACCGGGGCGCCTCGGATTCGTGCGTCGGCCGTCAGACGACCGGCCTGAACCAGTCCTGCGCGCTGATCCAGTTCTGGAGGAAGTAGATGAGGAACGCGACGGCCACCGCCCAGAGCAGCGGGTGGACCTCGGTGAGCTTGCCCCGGACGACCTTCAGGACGACATACGACACGAAGGCCGCCCCGATGCCGACCGTGATGCTGAACGTCAGAGGCATCAGGATCAGTCCGAGCAGGGCTGGAAAGCCCTCCTCGATGTCGCTGAAGTCGATGTCCTTGATGAGGCTGACCATGAGGAACCCGACGAACACGAGGACCGGACCGGTCGCGACGTACGGGACCAGCACCGCCAGCGGGGTCAGCAGGATGGCCGCCAGAAAGAGCAGGCCCGTGACGACCGATGTGAAGCCCGTGCGGCCGCCTTCGGCGACGCCGGCTGCGCTCTCGATGTAGCTGGTGTTCGAGCTGATGCCGGCGGCACCGCCGACGGCGGCCGCCACGGAGTCCACCAGGAGGATCCGACCGACGTTCTCCGGCTGACCTTCCTCGTCCACGAGCCCGGCCTGCTCGCTGATGGCGGTGGCCGTGCCCATCGTATCGAAGAAGTCGGTCAGCATGAAGCTGAAGATGGTGAGGACCGCGGCGAGTCCGCCGAGGACCGTGAAGACGTTGACGAGGTCGAAGGAGCCCAGCGTCGAGAAGTCCGGCGTCGCCGTGAACGACGTGGGCAACGGCTGGATCCCGACCACGATGGCGACGGCGGTCGTCACGAGGATGCTGATGAGCAGCGCTGCGGGCACCTTGCGCGCCCACAGGGCCACGGTGATCAGCAGCCCGAGCCAGAACACGAAGTGGGCGGGCTCGGTCGGAAAGACGAACGTGACCGGGACGGGGTTTTCGGCCGACGACCCGCCGGTCTTGACGATGATCCCCGCATCGATGAAGCCGATGAACAGGATGAACAAGCCGATGCCGACGCCGATAGAGCGCTTGAGCGCGAGCGGGACCGCCCGCATGATCGCCTCGCGCAGCCCGACGAGCACGAGCACCGTGACGACGATGCCCTCGAGGACGATGACGCCCATCGCGCCGGCCGGGCTCAGACCCTGGGTCAGCACGAGGCCGAAGGCCACCGCCCCATTGATCCCGAGGCCGGCGGCCAGGGCGAGCGGCGTATTGGCGACGATCCCCATCGTCAGTGTCAGCAGGCCTGCGACCAGGGCGGTCGCCGCCGCGGCAGCCGGGATGAACGCGGCTGCCTCGGGGGATCCAGGCGCGCCGACCATGTTCGACAGGATGGCCGGGTTCAGGAACAGGATGTAGGCCATGACCATGAACGTGGTCACGCCCGCCTTGGTCTCCGTCGCGAGGTTCGTCCCGCGCTCGGCGAACTTGAAGTAGTTGGCGATTCCCTCCACCGTGTCTGTCACCCTCCTTGCCCTCGGATCGACGCGCCGGACCACATTGGGCGGGCTCGGACCGCGCCATCACACGTCCGCCGGCGGCCCCTCGCCGCGGCGGTACTCCCCCCGCCGGACCCTCGGAGGGCCCGGCCTCCGGATCTGCGCTACTCGTCCTCGTGGGCTTCGAGGCTGAGCAGCTCCATCTGGACGAAATCGGACGTGTCGAACTCGAGCTGGCGCGGCGCGAACGGCGACGCGCCGTCGTTGCCCGGACCGATCGGCGCGAATTCGATGATGACCCGCTCGTCTCCCTGGACGAGCTCGTAGACGACGAGCTGATCGGGTCGGGTCTCGAACTCGAGATGCTCGAAGGAGTCGATGTTCAGGGTGATCGCCAGCGGTGTGAAATAGGTCGAGGTGTCGGGCGCGTCGGTGACGATGCGCTCCACCCAGCCGGTGCCGTGGGAGATGACCTCGCGACCGCGCAGATAGCGGTACGTGACGGTCTGCTTGAGGAGTGGCCGGAGCAGGTGCAACATGTCCGTGCGGCTGGACACGACGCCCTGGTTCACGAAGAACTTGGCGGCCGATGACATCGACACGGACGGGACTCCTCGGGCACAGGGGACCGTTGCGTGGGCTGTGTCCGCGGATGGTACCGCACCGTGTCCGGCGTGCGACCACGATCCGTGCACGCCTGCGCCGGAGCCCGGCGCCCAGCCGCGTATCATCGCGGACATGCTGCTGGCCATCGACATCGGAAACACAAACGTGACCGTGGGTCGCCTGCGCGGCGGTACGGTCCTCGCGACGCGCCGCGCGGCCACGGACGTGCGGGCGACCGCCGACGAGGTCGAGCTCCTCCTCGACAGCCTGCTGCGCCTTGATGACGCGAGCTGGGCGGACATCGGGGCCATCGCCTGCGCCTCGGTCGTGCCGGCCCTGAGCGCTGCCGTGGAGGCTGTCGCGACTCGGCGGGATCGGCCACTCACGATGGCCGGCCCCGGCACGGTGCCCATCCCGATCCGGGTCGATCGGCCGGGCGAGGTCGGCGCCGATCGGCTCGTGAATGCCCTCGCCGTGGCGCGCATCTACGGCACGCCGGCCGTGGTCGTGGACTTCGGCACTGCGACCACCTTCGATTGCGTGGCGGCCGACGGCGCATACGTCGGCGGGGCCATCGCGCCGGGGCTGGAACTCGGTCTCGAGGCGCTTTCGGCACGGACCGCGAAGCTGCCGCGCATCGAGCTTCGCCTGCCCGACCGCGCGATCGGCCGCGACACGGTCTCGGCCATGCAGTCGGGCACGGTCTTTGGCTACCAGGCGCTGACCGCGGGACTGCTGGCCCGGATCCGGCGCGAACTGGCCGATGCCGCGGGGATCGCACCCGGCGACGTGCGGGCCATCCTGACCGGGGGCCTGTCCGCCGCGCCGTGGGCGTCGGCCCTCGAGGGCGTGGACGCCATCGACCCGGACCTGACCCTCAAGGGCCTGGCCATCCTGCACGCCGAGGTGACCGGCGGCGAGCGCCTGGAGCTCGGGCTGTCGTGACTGACGGCCGCCTGACCGGCCGACTCATCGGCCTGGGCGTGACCGGGTCCATCGCGGCGTACAAGGCCGTCGAGCTCCTGCGTCTGCTGCGTGCCGAGGGCGCCGACGTGGTGGCCATGCTGACCCCGTCCGCGGCGCGGTTCGTCGGGCCGCTGTCGTTCGCGGCGCTGTCCCGGCACCCGATCGAAACCGACGTCCTGGCCCTCCTGCCTGACGGGCGCATCGGCCACATCGTCGTGGCCGACAGCGTCGACGCCATCGTGGTCGCTCCGGCGACCGCGCACTGGATGGCGGCCATGGCCAGCGGGCTCGCCGGTGACGTGGTGACCGCCGCGGTCCTCGCTTCGAGCGCTCCGGTGGTCGTGGCCCCGGCGATGGATGGCGACATGTGGACGCATCCGGCGACACGAGCCAATGTCGCTCGACTGCGCGACGACTTCGGGTACGCCATCGTGGAGCCCGGCGCCGGGCCGCTGGCGTCCGGCCAGACGGGCGTCGGCCGACTCGCCGAGCTGTCGGCCATCGTGGATGCGCTGGTCCTGGCCGTCGGCGATCGGCCCATCCGGGCCTCGGAACCGGCAGCGCGCCCGCCACTGGCGGCTCCCGTGCGCGAGCCGGACCTCGAAGATCGGCACGTCGTCGTATCGGCCGGGGGCACGCGTGAAGCCATCGATCCGGTGCGCTTCATCGGCAATCGCTCCACCGGCAAGATGGGCGTCGCCGTCGCCGAGGCGGCGCTCGCCCGGGGCGCCCGGGTGACCCTCGTCGTGGCCAACATGGAAGTCCAGCCGCCCGCCGGAGCGAGCATCATCGCGGTTGAGTCCACCGCTGAGCTGCGCGTCGCGCTCCATCGACTGATTCGCGCCGAGGACGGCTCGGCCGGCTTCGATGCCCTGGTGATGGCCGCGGCGGTCGCCGACTTCAGCCCGGCCGCGAGCGCCGATCACAAGTTGGATCGGGGTGCCGGCATGACCCTGGAGCTCCGCCCGACGCCCGATGTCCTCGCCGAGATCGCCCGGATCGTTCACGGCTCCAACGGCGATGGCGATGGCGTCACGGCTGGCGTGACGGCTGGCGCGCCGATCCTGCCTCGACCGGTCCTGGTCGGGTTCGCGGCCGAGACCGGCTCCCTGGATCGGGCCGTCGAGAAGCTCCGGCGCAAGGGCCTGGACCTGCTCGTCGCCAACGACGTCGCGGAGGCGGGCTCAGGCTTCGGCACGGACACGAACCGGGTCAGCATCCTCGCCGCGGACGGTTCGCGCGACGATCTGCCGCTGCTCCCCAAGCGCGAGGTCGCCGACGCCATCCTGGATCGCGTGGCAGCCCGACTGACGGCACGCACGCTGGACGCCCGCCCGCTCGACGCGCAGACTTCCCGGACATGAGTGCCTCGACCGACGCTCCGCGCCGCCTGACTACCACCGACATCGCCCGTTGCCACGCCGATGGCCAGCGCCTTGCGACGATCACCGCCTACGACTACCCGACCGCGCAGATCATCGATGCCGCCGGCGTCCCGCTCATCCTCGTGGGCGATTCGCTCGGCCAGGTGATTCTCGGCTACGACTCCACGGTGCGCGTGACGATGGCCGAGATGCTCCATCACACCAAGGCCGTGGTGCGCGCAACGCAGCGGGCGCTCATCGTCGGCGACATGCCGTTCCTGTCCTACGCCAGCGTCGAGGAAGCGCTGGAGAACGCCGGACGCTTCCTGCAGGAGGGCGGCGCCCAGGCCGTCAAGGTCGAGGGCGGGGTCCGCTCGGCGCGGATCATCGAGGCCCTGGTGAAGGCCGGCGTCCCGGTCATGGGCCACATCGGCTGGACGCCCCAAGCCCAGCATGGCATGGGTGGCAAGGTCAAGGTCCAGGGCAAGGATCGGACGGCGGCGCGCGCGGTCCTCGCCGACGCGCTTGCGGTCCAGGAGGCCGGTGCCTTCGCCATCGTGCTGGAGCTGATCCCGGCCCAGCTTGCCCAGGCGATCACCGAACGCCTGCACATCCCGACGATCGGTATCGGCGCCGGGCCGCACTGCGCTGGCCAGATCCTGATCCTGACGGACGTGCTCGGACTGGGCGACTTCATACCACGCCACGCCCGGCCGTACGCGAACCTGCGCGAGACGATCGCCGAGGCGACCGCCGCCTACATGGCCGACGTCGAGGCGGGCACGTTCCCGGGCGAGGCGGAGACCGTGCGCATGGACGATGCGGTCCTCGACGAGGTGCTCGGGCGCGGCGACCACGACCGCACGGCCGGATCGGGTTCCATGCCGGCGGGCGGCATCCCGCTCGATCGCGATCTGTAGGTCGGCCCGACCTGACCGCCCAGCGCCGACCGTGACCGTGGCTGCATGACGGCGATCGTCCGAACGCGAGCCGAGCTGCGCGCGGCGCTCGCCGACGCGCCTCGTCCGATCGGCCTCGTCCCGACGATGGGCTGGCTGCACGCCGGACATGCCTCGCTCATCGAACGAGCGCGCGCCGAGAGCAGGACCGTCGTGGTCTCGATCTTCGTGAATCCGCGCCAGTTCGGGGAGTCGAGCGACTTCACGCAGTACCCGCGCAACGAGGCGCGCGATCTCGCCATGTGCGAGGCGGCGGGCGTGGATCTCGTCTTCGCGCCAGCGGTCGATGAGGTCTATCCGCCGGGCTTCGACACGGTCGTGTCCGTCGGCGCCATCGCCCGACCGCTGGAGGGCGAGGCCCGGCCCGGGCACTTCGACGGTGTCGCCACGGTCGTGGCCATCCTGTTCGCGCTGGTCGGCGCGGAACGGGCGTTCTTCGGCGTCAAGGATGCCCAGCAGGTCCGGGTGATCCGACGGATGGCCACTGACCTCGCCCTGCCGACCGAGGTCGTCGCCTGCCCGACCGTCCGCGAACCGGACGGGTTGGCCATGTCGTCGCGGAACGCGCGACTGTCGGCGCAGGCGCGTGCGGCGGCACCCGTGGTCAGGCGAGCGCTCCTTGGCGCGCGCGAGCGCCACTCGGCAGGCGAACGCTCCGGGGCGATCCTGCGCGAGACCATGCGCGACATCCTGGGCACGCAACCGCTGGCCGAGATCGACTACGTCTCGGTCGCTGACGATGCCACGCTCGCCGAGCTCCAGGTCGTGGCCGGCCCGGCGCTGCTGTCGCTCGCGGTGCGCTTCGGGGGCGTCCGGCTCATCGACAACGAACCCCTGCCGTAGCGTTCAGGCCTCGGCCGCGACCTCCAGGACGCGGTCGATGAACAGGTGCTCCCAGACGAGCGCCTTGATCTCCTCGATCTTGCCCCGGTCCGAGGCGTGCGTCTTGATCAGCAGGTCGTGGACCTCGGACGCCACCGCGTACGTGTCCTCGGGCACGATCGTCGCGAACAGGTCGGCGGCGCGGATCGCCGCCAGCACGGCCGGGCGCGGTCGGTAGCCGCCGGTCAGCACGAGCCCCAGTGCATCGCCGCCGGCCGCCGCGCCCACCCGCCGCGCGTGGACGATGCCGGCGATGACGTCCTCGCGGTCGCCGGGCACGATGACCAGCGCCCGCGGCCCGATGCGCTGGAGCATGTGGCGCGGCTCCATGGCGCCGATGCTCACCCCGCCGATGACCTGATCGAGGTCGGGTCCGGGATGCACGACTTCGCCGTGGACGCCCTCGAGGACCATGGACAGCGTCGGGTTGGACAGGATCGGTCGATACGGCAGGACACCCAGCAGGCGGATGCCGTGGCGGGCCAGCCCGCGCTCGAGGGTCCGCGCCAGCTCTGGTTTCGCGGCGAGGTCCACCTTGTTGACGATGGCCCCCGCGACGTGCACCCCGGCCCGCTCGAAGAGCGCCTTGTTGAGCACGATCTCGTCGATCGGGCGGCCCACGCCGCCCTCAGAGACGATGACCGCTGGGACGCCGAGCATCGCGGCGACATCGGCGTTGGACAGGTCGATCACCGCGCCGACGCCGGCGTGTCCGGTCCCCTCGATGAGCAGGATGTCGCGCCCTGCCGCGAACGAGGCGTGAGCCTCACGGATGCGACTCGGCAGGTCATCCATGACCTTGCCATCGATGAACGACTGGGTGAAGCCGCGCGGGATGTGCACGGGACTCATCTGCTGGATCGGTTCGGTCAGGCCGAAGACGGCCTTCATGAGCACGGCGTCCTCGTCCGCCGGGACCCCTTCCTCGATCACGGTGCGCTGGCCGACGGGCTTGCAGAAGCCCGTCGACAGGCCGCGCCGCTGGAAGCCGTCAATGACCCCGAGGCTGACCGTGGTCTTGCCCCGGTTCTGGCCGGTCGCGGCGAGGTACAGGTGTCGCATCAGGCCAGTGGTCGGCCGCCGTCAGCGCCGCTCAGCCGTGCGCGCCGGTCTTGCGCTCAACGAGCGCGAGCGCGTCGCGCAGCCGGGCCACGCTCTCCGCGTCGACCGCATCGGGCTCGAGGAACGGGCCGAGCCGCTCCAGGATGTCGGTGACGAGACCGAAGAACACGCTCGCATCGGCCATGAAGAACTGCGGTTCGTTGTTATAGCGCACCAGGGTCAGCCGACCCTGGAGGACGCGGCGCTCCTCGACATGGGCGATCTGGGTCCCGAAGTTGTGGCCCTGGATGCCGTCGGGGTTGTTGAGGTAGTTCAGGGCGTTGTCGATGGCCAGGCCGAAGCGCGCCCGCCAGGCGACGAGGCGCTCATGGACCTCCGACGGGATGCGCACCTCGGCGACCTCGTCGAAGACCTCCGGCGCCACCGTCAGCAGCCCCACGAGCGTGGTCCCGGCGCGTGGGCCGAGCATGACCTGGAGGCTGCGCTCGAGGGTGAAGACCTCCGAATCGAAGCGCGGGCTGGTGATGACGTCGGTCAGCAGGTCCTCGACGTTGTCGAGGGTGCCGGGCTCCGCCATCGCGTTCGACAGGTGGAGGATCTCCTCCTTGAACAGGAACTTCTCTTCGTGATCGAGCATGCCCGGAATGCTAGCACCCGGTCGGGTCGCGACCGGGTGCTGGTGGCTACGGGTACAGGCCGCGCAGCTCCATGGCATCGGCGACGCGCTTGACCGCGAGCAGGTACGCGGCGGTGCGCATGTCGCACTGCTCGCGGCGGGCGATGGCGAGGACCTCGCTGAACGCCTTGACCATGATCTCGCGCAGCTTCTCGTTGACGACGGTCTCGCTCCAGTGGTCGCGGTTGAGGTACTGCACCCACTCGAAGTAGCTGACCGTCACGCCACCGGCGTTGCACAGGATGTCCGGGATCATGAACTTGCCGTTCTTGAACAGGATCTCGTCAGCGTCCGGCGTCGTCGGGCCGTTGGCGGCCTCGGCGATGAGCCGCGCCTTGATGTTGCCGGCATTGCGCGACGTGATCTGGTTCTCGAGGGCGGCCGGGATGAGGATGTCGCAGTCGACCTCCAGCACCTGCGCATTGGTCACGTCCGAGGCGCTCGGGAAGCCCTGGACGGTGCCGTGCTCCTGCTTCCAGGCGATGACCCTGCCGATATCCAGGCCGTTGGGGTCGTGGATGCCGCCGGTCGAGTCGGACACGGCGACGACGGTCGCACCTTCCAGGCCGATGAGTCGCGCGGCGATGGAGCCGGCGTTGCCGAAGCCCTGGATGGCGACACGGGACTTGGACAGCTCCATGCCCAGGTGGCGGGTCGCCTCGATGATGCAGAAGACCGTGCCGCGAGCGGTCGCCTCGTTGCGGCCCTCGGAGCCACCCAGGCTGACGGGCTTGCCCGTGACCACGCCCGGGACCGTGTGACCGGCATGCATGGAGTAGGTGTCCATCATCCAGGCCATGATCTGGGCGTTGGTGTTGACATCGGGAGCCGGGATGTCCTTCTCCGGTCCGACGAGCACCTCGATCTCGGTGAAGAAGCGCCGAGTCAGACCCTCCAGCTCCTTCTGGCTGAGCTGCTTGGGATCGACGATGACGCCACCCTTGCCTCCGCCGAACGGGATGCCCACGACCGCGCACTTCCAGGTCATCCACATGGCGAGGGCCTTGACCTCGTCGAGGGACACGTCCTGGTGATAGCGGATGCCGCCCTTGGCGGGTCCCCGGCCGAGATTGTGCTGGACGCGGTAGCCGGTGAAGACGGCCACGCTCCCGTCGTCCATGTGGACCGGGAAGTGGACGGTGAACTCGCGTCGCGGTTCGCGCAGGACCAGGCGCATGCCCGGGTCCAGGTTGAGTCGGTCAGCGGCCAGATCGAACTGGCGCTGGGCGACTTCCCACGCGTTGATGCGAACGACCTGCTCGGTGGTCATGGAAGTGAGAGCCTCCGTGTCGGACGATCGACCGTGACCGCCTCGTCGGTGTGAGTCGTCGTCCGGACGACCCCACGGGGCGCGTCAGGATGTCCGAGATGCGCGCACCGGGTTGGGCGAGCACAACAGAGACCATCGACGCGCGACGCATTCCAGTCCCGAGTATAGCCGTGGCCGCGGGAAGTTAGCCTGCCCATCGGTACCAGGACGCAAGGTTGTCGCAACCCTGTCGCAATGTTCGTGGCAGGGCGGCTGGGCGCGCTGGGCCGAGGGCGCGGCAACGGCCCGCAAACGGGGCGGACACGGGCGCCGGCGGCTGGGCACGGACACGGGCGCCGCGGTGCCGCGGGGGCGGGTTTTCCCTACCAGCACCACCAGTGCTGGTATGCGACAGGTCGCCGGGCCACGGAGGATCGTCGGCTGGCCGCGCTGCATCGATATGCGGGGCCGTGCGGGAGCGCGCGAACCGACAGCTCGATTATCGATGCACGGACCGGTCTGACGCCGGATACCAGCCCTGGGGCTGCTACAAGGGAAAAACGGCGATTGCCGCGGGTCGTGGCGGGGGCGGCGGGCAACGGCGATTGCCGCGGGTCGTGGCGGGCAGTCGCGGCGGGGGCGGCGGGCAACGGCGATTGCCGCGGGTCGCGGCGGGCCGCCGCGGGTCGTGGCGGGCCGTCGCGGCGGGGGCGGAGCGGATCGACCGGGCTAGGAACCCGCCCGATACAGGATCGCCGCGCCGACGCAGCCCGGGCCGAGATGCGGCCCGACCGACGCGCCGACGAGCTCAATGGACACGGCGTCGCGATCGAGGTCGGGTGCGCGCCGCAGGACCTCGTCACGGAACGCCTCCACATCGGGCGAGATCGTGTGCAGGATCGAGAGGCGCTCAATCGGATGCTCGGTGATCAGCTCCAAGAGCCGCTCGCGCGCCTTCGAGCGCGTCCGCACCCGCTCGACGGTGGACACGACGCCGTCCTTGACCATGATGATCGGCTTGACCGAGAGGAGGGTGCCGATGGCCGCCTGGGGCCCGCTGATCCGTCCACCCTTCTTGAGGTACTCGAGTGTCTCGACGGCGACGTAGATGCGCATGTCCTGGGTCCGGGTCTCGAGCATCTCCGCGATCTCGGCAGCGGAGCGGTCGTCGTCGGCCATCTCCACGGCGATCCGGCAGAGCAGGCCCTGGGCCATCGAGACAGCCAGGGAATCGACGACGTGGATCTCGCGATCGGGCAGCATGTCGCGAGCGATCTGGGCGCTCTTGATAGTGCCCGACAGGGTGCCTGCGACGTGGATGGACACGATCGCGCTGGCTCCCGCCGCGAAGGCACCCTCGTAGGCTTCCTTGAATTCCCCGGGCGACGAGGCCGCCGTCCTGGGGAACGGCGCGTCGGGCGCGACCATCCGCTCCCAGAACGCATCGGTGGTCAGTTCCGTGCCGGCCCGGAACGTCTGGTCCCCGAAGCTCACCAGGAGCGGGATGACGGTGACGCCGAGGGCAGCGGCTTCCGCTGCATCCATGTCCGAGGCGGAATCCGTGAAGATCGCGACGCGACTCAAGGTGATGACCTCCTCGTGCGGCGAACCGGCGTGACCCGCGTAGCGTGTCTCGGAGCGGCGCGGCGTTGCGGGCATGATACGAGCCGAGTCCAGCCCCGTCTCCGCATCTGGGCATCGGGCGGCGGCGGCATGCGCTCGGCGTCGAGCCGTTACCCTTGCCGGACATGGATCGATCGCTGTGGGCCGTGCTGGCCGGCACCTTCACCCTGCGCTTCAGCACCGGCCTGACCGGCGCGATGCTGGGCGCGTACCTCGCGACCATCGCCGGGGTCAGCCCCATCGTGGTCGGCGTCTTCGGGGCGACGTTCTACCTCGCCGAACTCGTCCTGTCCCCGTTCTTCGGGATCCTGTCCGACCGTATCGGCCATCACCGGGTGATGCTCTACGGGCCGGCTTTCGGCGCCGTGGCGGTGATCCTGACCGCATTCACCACGAATCTCGTCCTGCTCGGCGGGACGCGCTGGCTGGAGGGCGCATCCACGGCCGCGAGCGTGCCCTCGATCCTCGGCTTCATCGCGATGGTCACCGCGGGCGACGCCTCGTTGCGAGGCAAGGCCTCGGCCCGCTTCGAGGGCGCAACCCTGGTCGGCCTGGGAGCTGGGTTTGCCGTCGCGCCGGTCCTCTTCGCCCTGATCGGTCCGACCGCGTTCCTGCTCAACGCCGTCATCTACGCGATCTCGTTCGCCATCTTCTGGACGGTCAAGGATCCGGCCGGCGAAGCGGCCGCGCTCAAGGCACCGCACGTCGGGTTCAGCCGTTACCTGGACCTGCTCCGAAGCTCGCACGTGTGGCTGCTCGCCCCGACCTGGATCGCGGTCAACGCCTCGATCGGGCTGTGGTTCAGCCAATCGATCTTCCAGTTCGCCAAGGCCAACCCAAGGTTCCCGGACCAGACCCTCATGCAGGGCTTCAGCCCGGTCCAGATCTCGGGGGCCGCCGTGGTCATGGGCCTGCTCTTCGGGGCCGGGCTGCTGTACTGGGGCAACCGCTTCAAGTCGATGCGCCGGACGACCATCATCCTGTACGGGATTCTGGGCGGCGGTGCGCTCGTTGGCGCAGGCGTGGCCGTCAACCACGCCCTGGGCACGCCGTTGATCGTGCCCGTTGTCGCGGCGGCGGTGGCCGGCTTCGGCCTGTTCGTGCTGGCCGGCGCGACACCGGCGGCGCTGGGCCTTCTCGCCGACATGTCGGAGCGCTTCCCCAACGACCGCGGCGCGATCATGGGCCTCTACTCGGTGTTCCTGGCCATCGGCCAGATCATCGGCGCAGTCATCGGGGGGTTCGCGGCGGAAGCACGCGGCATCGATGGCATGCTCATCGCCACGGCCGTGCTGCTGGCCGTGGCGCTCGTGCCGCTGGCCCAGTTGCGCCGCGATGAGGAGACCATCGACAGCAGCGGGGCCGGGTCTCCGACGACGAACGGCCCGTCCGCGACGTGACCGACGGCCGGCCTTTCGTCCCTGTCCCGCTCGCGAGAGGCGCCCACGGGGCCGTCGTCGCGCCGAATCACCTGGCCTCGGCGGCGGGTCTGCACATCCTGCGCAGCGGCGGTTCCGCAGTGGACGCAGCCATCGCCACCAACGCGGTCCTGGGCGTCGTGATGCCCAGTGGCTGCGGCATCGGAGGGGATGCGTTCTGGCTCATCTGGGACGAGGCGGCCGGCCGCCAGATCGCGCTCAACGGCTCGGGACGCGCACCGGCCGCCGCTGACGCCGCCGTGCTGCGGGCGCAGGGCCTGACGACGATCCCGAAACGCGGACCGCTGTCCATCAGCGTGCCCGGCGCGGTGCGCTCGTGGGGCGACGCGCACGCCCGCTTCGGGCGCCTGTCCCGGGACGAAATCCTGGCACCGGCCGTGGAGCTCGCTGCGGCCGGCTTTCCGGCGTGGGACGGCTTCATCGATGCCGTGGAGGCCACGGCGCCCCTCGTCCGCGACGTTCTGGGCGCCGACGCCGGATTCTTCGAGGTCTACCGGCCCCACGGTCGGGCGTGGCGGCCCGGCGAGCGCGTTCGACTCCCGGCGCTTGCCGCCACGCTTCGGGGACTGGCCGACGACGGCTTCGATGCCTTCTACGACGGCGACCTCGGCGAACGGCAGGCGCGCGGCCTGGCCGCGGCCGGCTCGTCGATCACGGCCGACGACCTGCGGGCGCACACCTCGACTTTCGACGAGCCGATCGGCCTCGACTACCGGGGTGTCCGGGTGACCACCCACCCGCCCAACAGCTCAGGTGTCGTCGCGCTCGAGATCCTGGGAATCCTGGGTTGCCTTGAGCCCCCGGAGCCTGGCGCCTTCGGGCCGGATGGGCTGACCGATGCCGCCTGGATCCATGCCGGGATCGAGGCCTCGCGCCTGGCCATGGCCGACCGCGACGCGTTCCTGACCGACCCGACGTTTCGGGATGTGCCCGTGGACGCGCTCCTGGACCCGGCCCGACTCGCGGACCTCGCCGCGCGCATCGATCCACGGCGCGCGGCACCGGCGGCGCCCTCCACCAACCCGCCCGGCGGCGGCACGGTCTATCTGGCGGTCGTGGACGGCGCCGGCAACGCGGTGAGCCTCATCGAATCGAACTACATGGGCTTTGGCTCCGGGGTCGTCGATCCAGCGACGGGCATCCACTACCAGGACCGGGGCAGCTACTTCAGCCTGGACGCCGCGCACCCCAACGTCCTCGAGCCCGGCAAGCGGACGCTCCACACGTTGCTGCCGGGGATGCTCTTCAAGGACGCCGGGGGTGGACGCGGGCCGCGGCCCTGGATCGTCGCGGGCGCCATGGGTGGCGATGCCCAGCCCCAGATCCACGCCCAGTTCGTGAGTGCCGTCGTGGATGGCCGGCTGGACCTGCGCACGGCCGTGGCCGCCCCGCGCTGGTTCGTGGAGCCACCGGAACACTTCGCGCCGGCGATCGACGTCCACCTCGAACCGCGCCACGTTGCGGGCATCGCCGAGGCGCTCGCAGTGCTCGGCCATCGGCTGGTGGACACGGCGCCCTTCGACAGCGACCTCGGCCATCAGCACGCGATCGAGCTCGTCGATGGCGGCCCGTGCGCACGCGACGGCTCCGTCGCCGCGACCACCGATCCGCGTAGCGCAGGCCTGCCCGCCGTCTGGTAGGCACGCCCCGTATGCGATGATTTGGCCTGGTCATCCGTCGGAGGGAATCTGTGTCCTCGAACGTCAGCCAGAGCTATCCGTACAGCAGCGAGCCTGAGGCCGACCGCGTGGCCACGGTCGCGCGGCTCGTGACCGAGCGGCAACCGCTGGCCGCGACCCTGGCCGCTGAGAGCACCCCGCTGGATGCCCACGAGCGCTCGTGGGTCTGGAAGTGCCCGACCAGGGGCTGCCCGGGGCTGCTCCACGCGGCCGGCTACGCCATCGAGAAGCACGCGCTCTTCGTGGTCTGCGACGGCACCTGCGCGAAGACGTTCCTGCGCTGACCGCACCAGCCGCGACACCCCCGCCGGCACCGGTCCTCCAGGAGGGTCGCCGCCGGCTGCTCATCGAATCCCTCGGGATCGCGGTGTCGGCGACGGGCTTTGGGTTCGTGTACGGCCTGTCGGCGCGCGATGCCGGTTTTTCGCCGGTCGAGGCCATGGCGATGAGCACGCTCGCCTTCGCCGGAGCTGCCCAGTTCGCGGCCGTCGGCTACGTCGTGGGCGGTGTGGCGTGGCCCGCCATCGTGCTGCTCACGTTCCTGCTGAACGCCCGGCACCTGCTGTACTCGGCGGCGCTTCGGCCGTGGCTCCGCGACATCCCGTGGCCGCGCCGCGCGCTGATGGCGCACCTCCTCACCGACGAGGCGTTCGCCCTGGCCATCGGGCATTTCCGGCGGCTCGGCCGGACCGACGAGAGGGGCTACTGGATCGGCGCGGTCGTGGCCGTCTTCATCCCCTGGAACCTGGCTACCCTGGCCGGGGTGCTGGTCGGCGGCTCCATCCCCGACCCTGCCCGCTTCGGCATCGACATCATCTTCCCGGCCGCCATGATCGGCCTTGCCGTCGGCCTCGTCACCGGGCGACGTGAACTCGTCGCGGCGATCGCCGGCGCGGCCACCGGTGTGGCAGTCGCGCTGCTCAGCAGTCCGGCGGTCGGGATCGTCGTCGGCGGCCTACTCGGGCCCGCCATCGGCCTCCTGGTCCCGGCCGCAGTCGCCCACGAGACCGCGCCGATCGGGACCCCGACCTCGGCCGAGCGGTACGCCATGCCGGGGACCCACCTCGACAAGGAACACGATGGGCGCCCGGGCGCCCGGGACGCGGACGAGCGATGACCACCGACCTCGTGGCGCTCGCGCTGCTGATGCTCCTTGCGACCTACCCGTCGCGGGCGCTGGGGCTGCTGACCCCGGGCCTGGAGCGGCTGCCGCAGCCTGCCCTCGACTACCTCCAGCTGGTGGGGCCGGCGGTCCTCGCCGCCATCGCGGCGGTGAGCGTGATGGTCATCGCGGATCCACTGGGTCGGCCGGCGTTCCACGTCGGCATCGAGTGGCTCGCCGTCCTCGCCTGCCTCGCGGTCACGGCCTGGCGGCGCAACCTCCTGCTGGGCCTCATCGTGGCCGTGGCCATCGCGATCGTGGCGCGCGCCACCGGGATCGCGACCATCCCCGGGGGCTAGCGGCGGGCTTCGGCCTCGATCTCGACCAGCAGGGTCGGATGCATGAGGCCGGCGACGATCACCAGGGTGGCCGCCGGCCGGATGTCGCGGAAGACGGCGCCGTGGGCCGCGCTGACCGCCGGCAGGTCCGCCGGGTCCGTCACGAACATCCGGGTGCGGACCACGTCGTGGAGGGCGAAGCCGCCCTCGGACAGGGCTCGCTCGATGATGGTGAAGACCGCCCGGGCCTGCGCGCCGACATCGCCCGGGTGGGCCGATGTGCCGTCGGGGCCGGCGTCGGTCGTCCCGGCCACGAAGCACGAGTCACCCGCGACGATCGCCCGACTGTAGCCTGCGCTGGCCTCCCATGGGCCGCCCGTCGAGATTCGCTGGCGATCGGCCACGCCGGTCCCTCCCCTGCCCTCAGCCGGCGGCGAATCGCGGGTCATCGGCCCGCCACGCCAGGATCTCCGGGTCGCGGGCGATGGCTAGCAGCAGCCCGCCGACCATCGCCGTCCGGGGCACGACAGAATCGACATCGAGGTACTCGCCCGGGGCATGATCGTTGCCGCCGATCGGCCCGAGTCCATCGAGCGACGGGATGCCCATCCCGGAGGTCGTGTTCGCGTCTGAGGCGCCGCCCGTCGACGTGTCGCGGACCTCGAAGCCGAGGCGCCGGGCGACCGCCTGCGCGTGCTTCACGAGCCGATCGCTCCGAGCGAGCTTCTCCATCGGGCGCCAGCCGGCCATGACCTCGAGCACGGTCGTGATATCCGGGTCGTCGGTCGCGGCGACCGTCGCACGCAGCGCGGCCTCGACCGCATCGAGTCCCGTGCCGTCCGTGGCGCGAACGTCCACTTCCAGCTCGCAGCGCTCGGCGACGACGTTGGGACGCGTCCCGCCGCGGATCACCCCGACGTTGACGGTCACGCCCGGCCAGCGCCCGTTGAGGGCATGCAGATCGCGCACGATACGGGCTGCCTCGAGGATTGCGTTGCGGCCCTTCTCGGGCTCGACGCCTGCGTGGGCCGCCCGACCATGGATGACCACCCGGGTCTCCAGGATGCCCTTGCGGGCGCTGACGATGTCGCCGTTGGCGCGGGCACACTCGAGGACCAGGCAGGCATCGGCGTCCGCGGCCAGCGCCCGGATATGGGGCATAGACGTCGGCGATCCGACCTCCTCGTCGGGATTGGCGACGAAGGTCACCCGCTCGAAGGGCAGGCCGCCGGCCGTCTCGATGACGGCCTTGAGCGCGTACAGCCCGGCGAGCAGTCCGGACTTCATGTCCGTGACGCCTGGGCCGTGGGCCACGCCATCGGCCATCCGGAACGGACGCTCGGCCACGGTACCCGGATCGAACACGGTGTCCATGTGCCCGATGAGGATCACCCGCGGCGCCCCGGCACGCCCGGTGAACGTGCCCACGATGGTGTTGCCGAAGCGTCCCTCGGGGTCGGGCCGGATGTCCACATCGGCCCCGAGATCGGACAGGAAGCTGGCCACGAAGTGCCCGACCTCGTTGACGCCGTCAGGGGTGTACGACCCGCAATCGATGTTGACCAGCCGCTCGAGATCGGCGAGATACTCGTGCAGGTCGCTCGCGACCGCAACGCGCAACCCGTCGAGTTCGAGGTCGGCGGCAGTAGCGGCGGCAGTGTCGGCGGCAGACGCGGCGGAGGCGCTCGGATCGGTCGTCATCGATGGGCATCTTACGCGGGTCCCGTGTTGCTATCCTGCCCGGACCGTGCGACTGATCGAGATCCGCCTGCTCGAGGGACCCAACGTCTACCGGCTCGAACCGGTGGTCAAGCTGGAGGTCGCCGTGGGCCGGCGCCGGACGTGGTTCGGCCAACGCGATCCGGGTCGCTACGCCATCGTCGGGCTCGGGGCGAGCGTGCCCGCCCGCGACTGGCCGGACCAGGTCGCCGCGGTCGTGGCCTGGATCCGACGGCTCCGCTCGGACCACGCCGAGGGCCGTGCCGGACTGGCCGTTCACCAGTCGTCGGATCCCGGGCACTGGCTGATCACCTTCCCGTGGGCGGGTGAGGAACGCGCCCGGGTCCTCACCGAGGCGGCCCTGGCCCTCGCGGAGCGGAATGTCTCGCCGTCGCGCACGGCGCGCCTGACGGGCGCCCAGGAACGGTTCGTGGAGCGCTGGTCCGAGCGCATCGCCGGTTCGCGCAGCTCCCCGCCGACGTGGATCCGGGACGCCGATCGGCGCATCCCCGTGGTCTCGATCTCGGGGACCAACGGCAAGTCCACGGTCACCCGCCTGATCACCCACATCCTCGTCCAGGCCGGCCGGCATGTCGGCACGACGACGTCGGATGGCGTGCTCATCGATGAGCGGATGATCGATGAGGGTGACTGGACGGGTCCCGGCGGCGCACACCTCGTGCTCGGGCGCAGCGACGTGGACGTGGCCGTGCTGGAGACGGCCCGTGGTGGGATCATCCTGCGCGGCATGGGCTACGAATCGAACGACGCGGCGGTCCTGACCAACGTCTCGTCCGATCACCTGGACCTGCAGGGCATCCACACGCTGCCGGAGCTTGCCGAGGTGAAGTCCACCGTGGCCCGGATCACCAGGCGCGACGGCCTGGTGGTCCTTAATGGCGACGACCCGCTGGTCGCCGCGGTGAGCCGTCGGGTCCACGCCCCGGTCGCGTACTTCAGCCTGGCCGGCCCCGACGGGGCGCCACTCGTGCGCCGACATGTGGCCGCAGGCGGCCGCGCCTACCTCGTGCGCAACGGCTGGCTGACCGAGGTGCAGGGTCCGGGCACGGTCCGACGCATCGCCGAGGTGGCGCGCGTTCCGATCACCATCGGCGGCCTGGCCCGCCACAACGTCGCCAATGCCCTGGCTGCGGCCGGTGGGGCTCGGGGCGTGGGAGCGACCATCGCGCAGGTCCGGGAAGGCCTGATGGACTTCCGCCCCACCTCGGACCGATCGCCGGGTCGGCTCAACCTGTTCCGGCTCGGGCAGCGGTTGGTCATCGTGGACTTCGCCCACAACGAAGCGGGCATCGCGGCCGTCCTCGATGTCGCGGAGGGTATCGCCGGCGGTGCGGCCGGTCGGGCGGCCCCGATCACGGCCATCATCGGCACTGCCGGCGACCGACCCGACGACACGCTCCGGGGGATCGGCAAGATCGCGGCCCAGCGAGCCCAGCGGGTCGCGATCAAAGAGACTCGCGATTATCTGCGCGGCCGCACAGGGGAAGTCGTGATCGGCGAACTGCTGGCCGGCATCACATCCGGCGGTGGGGTGGCCTCGGATGTCCCGATCTACGAGCGCGAAACCGTCGCGCTCCGGGCAGAGCTCCAGGTCGGCTCCAATGGCCGGGTCGACGCACCTCGGGTCATCGTGCTGATGTGCCACGAGGAGCGCACCGCGGTCTTCGAGCTGCTGGCCGAGCTCGGAGCGCGTCCCGTGGACATCACCGCCGAGCTGACCACGCTCGTCCCCCGGCTCCAGGGGCGCCCGCGCCGGGGCTGACGGCGCTGACGGCACGCCCGGCGCCCAGCGTCCGGCGTCCGGCGTCCGGCCGTGTCGGCCACCGGGCCACGGCGCGCAACGGCCTCGCGCGGCGGTGCCGGAGGCGCATCATGCGCAGCGACGCCCCGGCCGGCGCCCGATCGGCCCACGCGTTCGAGGGAGGTCACCTGGTGGAGACGATCATCGGCCTTGCGCTCATCATCATCGCCGGCCTGCTCATGGCAGGCATCATCCGCACGGTCCAGGCCAACATGGGCAGGGGGTAGCCCCGATCGCGGCCCCTCCCCCGGGCCGCGGCGGCGCTCCCGTCGCGAGCGATCTCGGCCGTCCTGCCGGCCTCACGGTGTACGCGGTCGAACAGCGCTATGTGACGGGCGCAACAAACCCGATGGGTCTCAACGAGCGCCCGACATGGGATGAGGCAGACGACGCGATCGCGACGGCCGCGCGTGCGCTGACCGCTGGTGCTGCAGACCTCGGGCGTGCGGGCTGGACGGATCCTGCATGACATAGGAGCGCGCACTCGTCAGGCGTGATCCGGCGATGAACCGCTCCCCCGTTTCGGCCACCAAGCCACGACGTCGAGGCGCCGCGCGAAGGCCAGGTGCGGCGCGGTCGATGGGATGGTGATGCCGGCTGCCGCCGACAGCGTCTCGACAGCGAACGACGCCTCGG
>JANOTJ010000460.1:0-8253 GCA_031416295.1 Chloroflexota bacterium | reverse complement strand
ACGCTCGGGGAGCAGTTCCTCAAGCAGAGCCTGAGCGCCGGCCTGCTCGGGGTCCTGCTGGTCATCGTGTTCATGCTCGTCTACTACCGGATGCCCGGGATCGTCGCGGCCTTCGCCCTGGTCTACTACACGGTGGTGGTGTTCGCGATCTTCCGGTTCGTGCCGGTCACGCTGACCCTCGCCGGCATCGCGGGCTTCGTGCTCTCGGTGGGTATGGCGGTGGATGCCAATATCCTGATCTTCGAGCGGCTGAAGGAAGAACTGCGCCTGGGCAAGTCCCTGCCCGCAGCCGTCGAGGCGGGGTTCAACCGGGCCTGGAACTCGATCCTGGACTCCAATGTTTCGAGCCTGATCACGGCGACGATCCTGTACGCCTTCGGGTCGTCCACCATCCGCGGCTTCGCGCTCGTGCTCATCATCGGCGTGCTCGTCTCGATGTTCAGCGCCATCGTCGTGACCCGCTCGATCATGCGCGTGATGGTCCGCCAGGAGTGGGCCCGACACGCCCACCTGTTCGGACTTCGGGACGACGAGTTCGTGGCCCTTGGCGCGACCCGTCCGACCCGGCGCCCGGTGCGCGCCGATGTTTGATGTCATCGGCAAACGCCGCTTCTTCTACATCTTCTCGCTGCTGACGACCATCCCGGGCCTCATCTTCATCCTGCTGACGCCGTTCTCTGACGCCGGCCTCCAGTTCACCATCGACTACACCGGCGGCACGCGCTGGGAGATCCGGTTCGAGAACGCCGCGGTGACGCCGGAGCAGGTCGAGTCGGTCTTCGCTGCGAATGACCTGGAAGCGTCCGCCGTGCGCACGGGGTCCGGCTACATCGAGATCAAGACCGAGCCGATCGGCCTGCAGCCGGCCCCGGTCCCGACCGCCGCGCCATCCGCTTCGGCGGCCCCGAGCGGTTCGCCCGGCGCGTCAGCCTCGCCCGCGCCGGGCGCATCGGCCTCCGCGTCGGCTGCGCCGAGCGCGTCCGCTTCAGCCTCGCCCGCGCCGAGCGCCGCGCCGGCCGGCAATACGGAACTCCCGACCAGCGGCAAGCTTGGCGAGATGGTCACGGCGCTCGAGGAAACGCTGGGGCCGATCGTGGCCCAGGCGAGCCTCACGACCATCGGGCCGGTCGTCAGTGCCGACCTCGCCGGCCAGGCCCTGCGCCTCATCGTATTCGGCTCGCTGGCCATCCTGCTCTGGATCACCTATCGCTTCCGGGACGTGAAGTTCGGGTTCACGGCGCTCGTTGCCCTGCTCCATGACGTCGTCGTCGTCGTCGGCGCGTTCGCGATCCTCGGCACGTTCTTCAAGGTCGAGATCGATGCCCTGTTCGTGACCGCGATGCTCACAGTCATCGGGTTCTCGGTCCACGACACCATCGTCGTCTTCGACCGCGTCCGTGAGAACAAGGCTCGCCATCTCGGCGAACCGTTCGAGGAGATCGTCAACCACTCCATCCTCCAGACGTTCGGTCGGTCCGTGATGACCAGCCTGACCGTGGTCCTGACCTTGCTCGCGCTGTTCCTGTTCGGCGGCGCCGCGGTCAACAACTTCATCCTGGCCCTGCTCATCGGCATCGTGTCCGGGACGTACTCCTCGATCTTCGTGGCCAGCCCGCTGCTGGTCGACTGGCAGCGCTCCGAGGATCGGCGGCGCGGACGACTCGACACGACTCGCGCCCCACGCACCCGCCGCGCCGCCTCCTGAGGCAGATACGTGGCCGTGCAGCGCGACGTGGCATCCTGAGGCCGTGCTGGAACCACGCTTCCGCTGGAGCTTCCCGAACGCTACCGTCGGCCCGAGTCCGGAGCTTCTGAACGCGGGCACCGCCCGGGGTCTGGCCGAGCGCACGACCACCCTCCTGGCGGCCCGTGGCGTGCGCGATGTCGGCGACCTCGCCGCCTGGTTCACGGACCCGCTGAGCGCGTTGCACGACCCGGCCCTGCTGCCGGACGCGACCGTCCTCGTCGAGCGTGTCGAGCGGGCGCGCATCGGTGGGGAGCCGGTGATGGTCTTCGGCGACTTCGATGCCGACGGGCTGACCGGGCTCGCGATCATGGTCCTGGCCCTGCGCGAGATCGGGGTGGTGGTGGAGCCCTATGTCCCGTCCCGACTCGACGAGGGCCACGGCCTGTCGATGGCCGCCCTGGACGCCGCGCAACGGACAGGATCCACGCTCATCGTGACCGTGGACTGCGGCTCGACGTCGGTCGTCGAGATCGCCGCGGCGAACGCCAGGGGCATCGATGTCATCGTCACCGACCACCACCGGGTCCCGGCCGTCCTCCCGGCGGCGCTGGCCATCGTCAACCCGCACCGGGCCGATTCGCGGTACCCGGATGCTCGGCTGGCGGGCAGCGGTGTCGCCTTCAAGGTCGCGCAGCTGCTCCTCGGGTCGCGACCCGGCGGGGCGGCATCGGCAATCGCCCTGGCCGATCTTGCGACCATCGGCACGGTCGCCGATATCGCCCCCATCGTCGGCGAGAACCGGGCCATCGCGAGGCTCGGCCTCGAGCAGATGCGTACGGCTCCGCGGCCCGGCGTGGCGGCCCTGCTGGAACGGGCGCGGGTCGCCCCGGCCGACGTGGACCTCGATACCGTGTCGTTCGCCCTGGCGCCGCGGCTCAACGCAGCGGGAAGAGTGGGGGATGCCCTCGACGCCGCGCGATTGCTCCTCGCGCCCGACGCCGCGCAGGCCTCCATCCACGCCGACGCCCTCGAAGTCGCGAACCTGAGCCGTCGGGAGATCATGGCTGTCGCCGTGGCCGAGGCGCGGGCCGTCGTGATGGCCGCCGGCGTGGGCGACCCGGTGATCATCGTGCGCGGGCCATGGCCGGTGGGTATCGTCGGCCTGGTCGCGTCGCGTCTGGTCGACGATCACGGCCGCCCGGCCATCGTTGGAGCGGAACTTGGCGATGTCGTTCGGGCGTCGTGCCGGAGTGATGGATCGCTGGACCTCGGTGCGACGCTCAGCGCCTGTGCCGACCTGTTCATCCGCCACGGCGGCCATGCCGGCGCAGCCGGCTTCGAGATCGCCGCGGACCGTTGGCCTGCCCTCGTGGAGCGGTTCCAGGCGCTCGCGGCGGCGTCCGGCGCGCCGCGCGATCCGCGGCCCTCGCTCCGGGTGGACATGGCGATCCCGGCCCTTGGCGTGGACTACGCGCTCTATCGCGATCTGGCCTCGCTGGCGCCCTGGGGCCCGGGCAACCCGGAGCCGTTGATCGCCGTGCTGGGGCTGACCGTGACCCGTGTCCGGGCAGCCGGCACGGACCACACGCAACTCACCCTCAAGCGCGATCGGGACGTGCTCGACGGCATCGCGTTCGGGCGAGCCGACATCGCGGCGCTGGTCGCCGTCGGGGACCGCATCGATGTCGTGGCCAGGGTCACCAGTCGGCGTTTCGGCGGCTTCGAGTCACTCCAGCTGGAAGTCCGCGACGCCGCCCCGGCGGGCAGCCACGACGTCGAACTCGCGGCCTCCGCGGCAGCTCCGGTAGCGGCGGCAGCGCCCGCACTCGCTGCGGCCGTGGCATGACCCGATCCGCGCGCTCCCGTCCGCCGCGCTCGGGCGACCCGTACGGGATCGGCCCGATCGCTTCCGTCCTCGCCCCGGGCCTGGCCATCGTCGGGCTGCTCATCGTCGCCATCGTGACCCTCAACCTGCTCAACGGGGACCTGCCCTTCGGGAGCGCAGGGAACGGCGACCCCGGTAACGGCGGCGGCGCTGGGGGGAATCGCACGCCGGCGCCATCCAACGTCGTCGTGGTCCCCGACGATGCCGCCTTCGATGGCTCCATCGTCTACGCCAAGGGCGGCAACATCTGGATCCAGACCGACCATAAAGCCAGCCAGCTGACCGACAGCGGCGGCGATTCGATGCCGTCGTGGTCGCCCGACGGCGAGTGGATCTACTACATCCGGACCACGCTCCAGCGCGGCTACTGGCCCGTCCGGGGTAAGCCTGCGCGCTACGACATCGACGTGCCCGAGCTGATGCGGGTGCGCATCGACGGCAGCGCCGAGCCGGAGCGCCTGGCGACGGGCAAGTTCAGCAAGGGCGACTACACGTGGTCGTTCTGGATCCGCGAGCCGGTGCTTTCGCCGGACGGGCGGACGGTCGCCGTCATCAGTGACGCGCCGAACCCGGAGGACAGCGACGTCGTCATCCAGTTCTTCGACCTCGAGACCGCCAGGTTCACGGCTCTCGACGTGCCTTCCAACGGCGTCCTCGGCCACGGCGACCCGGTCTGGCGCCACGATGCCAAGTTCCTGCTGTACGTCATGAACGACCGGGCCGGCTCGAGCGGGGCGCCGGTGATCGTGCGCTATGAGCCCTCGACGAAGGGTCGCAAGGTCCTGACCTCGGGTGGCTACCTCCAGCCCTCGTATTCGCCCGATGGGCGCTACATCGCCGCTACCCGGACCACCAGCCGCGGCAGCGATATCGTCATCCTCGACGCCGCCACGGGCTCCGAGCTGCTGCGCGTGACCACCGATGAGGCCTCGTTCGCCCCGACCTGGTCACCGGCCGGCGACGCCATCGCGTTCCTCCATCTCGATGGGCAGACGGTGGACCTGCGGCTGGCCAGGCTGGCCGGCACGGGCCCCGCCTGGACGGTCGAGGCGACAGTCCAGCTCACGGAGGTATCCGGGCTCGATCCCGTGTCGCGTCCCGACTGGTTTGTCCCGCTCGAGGAACTGCCGGCCACACCTGTCCCGACCGTCCGACCGTCGTCGAGCGCCGATCCGTCCGCCGCCCCGTCGTGACCTACCTCGAGCGCCTCGACACGCGCGTACGCGCGGTCGGCTCGGTGCTGTGTCTTGGCCTGGACCCGACCATCGAGGGGCTGCCCGCCGGCTTCACCCACGACCTCGCCGGCCTGGAACGATTCTCGGCGCTACTCCTCGAGGCGGCGGCGCCGCATGCGGCCGCGGTCAAGCCCAATCTCGCCTTCTTCGAGGCCTACGGCTCGGCCGGGATAGCGGCCCTTGAGCGTCTTCGGGCGACGCTGCCCGCCGACCTGCCGGTCATCGCCGATGCCAAGCGTGGTGACATCGGGAGCACGGCAGCGCGCCAGGCCGTGGCCCTCTTCGACGGCCTCGGGGCGGATGCCGTCACCGTCAACCCATACCTCGGCGCGGAGGCCGTACTGCCATTGCTGGATCGCCTGGATCGGTTCGCCTATCTCCTGTGTCGGACCTCCAACCCGGGCGCCGGCGAGCTCCAGGACCTGGTCGTGGCCGCAGATCCAGGCAGCGGCGCGCCGTCCGAGCGCCTCCACGAACGCGTCGCTCGGCTGGCCACCGGTTGGGGTCCCGGCGGCACTGTCGGGCTCGTCGTGGGCGCGACGGCGCCCGGCGAACTGGCGGCGATCCGGTCCATCGCGCCGGGCCTGCCGTTCCTGGTGCCGGGCGTTGGCGCCCAGGGCGGCGACATCGATGGCGTGCTGGTCCGCGGCCCAGCGACGGAGTCGCCGGGGCGTGCCGTGGCCGGCGGTGCGCTGCTCGTCAACGTTTCGCGGGGCATCGCCGCCGGGGCGCCTCCCGACGGCGAGAGCAGTCCTGTCCGCGACCCTCTGGAGCGCATCGCGGCCGCCGCCGCCGAGTGGGCGGCCCGACTCCCTGTGCTACCCTGACGAGCGCACCCGGACCCCTTGGAGGACCTCCCCGACATGCTGCCGACACCCGGACCCGTCGAACTCATCATCATCCTCGTGATCGCCCTGATCATCCTAGGTCCCGGCCGCCTGCCGGACGTCGGCTCGGCGCTGGGCAAGAGCATCCGCGAGTTCCGCAAGGCCTCCAGCGACATCCAGGATTCGGTCAAGGTGGACATCTCGACGAAGCCGGTTGCGACGACCGATCAGGCGTCGGCTCCTGCCGCGACGACGACGACGACGGTCGCCGCCAGCGCGCCGGCCGACGTGCCGAGCGCGACCTCCGTGCCGAGCCCGTCGTCGGCCGGTGCCCCGTCCAGCGAGCCCTCGCCCGGCACCCGCTAGGTCCGGCGCCACCCATCCACGATGGCTGACGCTGACGCCCTGATCGACGCCGGCCGGACGGGCCTGCCGGTGACCCCGGAACCCACCCAGGAGCCGGCCGCCGCCCCATCGGGCGACGGGTCGATCATGTCGCTCATCGATCACCTCGGGGAACTGCGGACCCGACTGTTCCGCTCCGTCCTGGCCATCGTCGCGGGCTCGGTCGTCGGGTTCGCCCTGGCGTCGGACATCCGACGCGTCCTCGTGACGCCGCTGCCCCTCGATCAGCAGGTGCTCCAGGTCCTCGGACCCGGTGACGCGTTCGCGATCCAGCTGCGCATCTCGATCATCGTCGGGATCATCCTGGCCATGCCGGTCATCCTCTACCAGGTCTGGTCGTTCGTCTCGCCCGGCCTGACCCCGGCGGAGCGTCGAGCGGCCCGGCCGTGGATCCCGCTCGCCTTGGTCTTCTTCGCGCTCGGGGTGGGGATCGCGATGCTCGTGTTGCCCTACGCCGTGGACTTCCTGCTGAGCTTCACTGACGCGACCCTGGAAGCCAACCTGACCGCGACCGGGTACTTCGACTTCGTGACCACGATGTTCCTCGCCTTCGGGCTCGTGATGGAGTTCCCGATCCTCCTCGTGGGCCTGTCGCGGGTCGGCATCGTCACGTCGGCTCGGATGCGCTCGTCGCGTCGTTACGTGATCCTCGGCATCGCCATCTTCGCCGCGACCGCGACCCCCGGTGGGGACCTGGTCAGCCCATTCGTGCTGGGCGGCACGATGTACCTGCTGTTCGAGGGCACGGTCCTGTTCATCCGCCGAACGGGCCGGTGAACGAGCCCGCGGAGGTCCTCCCCGGGGACGCGGCCGCGGACCAGGCGGTCGTGATCCTGAGCGGCCTGTCCGGTGGTGGCAAGACGGCCGCAGCGAAGCTCTTCGAGGATCTCGGCTACACGGTCGTGGATAACCTCCCGGGCGAACTCCTGGCGGACCTCGCCGAGCTCGTGTCCTCCGATCGGGTCCGCTTCGCCCGCGTGGCCATCGTCGTGGACGTGCGCGCTGGAGACCCGGGCCTCGCCCTGGCGGCCATGCGCGGCGCGCTGGAAGGTCGCGGGATCGTGCCCACGGTCGTCTTCCTCGAGGCCGACGACGACGCGCTCATCCGCCGGTTCAGCGAGACCCGCCACCGTCATCCGCTGGCCGATGACCGGGGCATCGCGATGTCCATCGCCCAGGAGCGGCGCGTGCTCAGCCAGGTCCGGGCCCAGGCCGACGTGATCGTGGACACCTCGGACCTGTCCCTCCGGCAGCTCCGCGAGCGCCTCTTCGCGGAGCTCGGCACGAGCACCCGCCCGGACCAGCTGGCCCTCCAGCTCATCAGCTTCGGGTTCAAGTTCGGTGTCCCGCTCGAGGCCGACCTCGTGTTCGACGTCCGGTTCATCACCAACCCCTACTACATCCCGGAACTGCGCCCCGAATCGGGCCTCACGGAGCCCGTCCGCGAGTACGTCCTGTCGCAGCCGGTCGCGACCCGGTTCCTGGGCTACCTCGAGGAGTTCCTGGAGTTCGCGGTACCCGCCTATATCGCGGAGGGCAAGACGCGCCTGACCATCGCCATCGGCTGCACGGGCGGCTACCACCGCTCGATCGTGCTGGCCGAGGCACTGGCCGCCTGGCTGCGCGAGCGCGATCTCGGTCCCGTGGCGGTCTTCCATCGCGAGCTGGATCGGACGTGAGCGAGCCGACCGGCCGGCGCCGTGGGCGCCCCGCCGGCGTGCCCATGAACCTGCGCCGCTGGCTGACCCCGGGGATCGGCATCAAGCGCTGGCTGGGCGTGCTCTTCGCGGGCCTGCTCATCCTGGCCCTGGCGGTCGCCCATGTCCTGCGCCAGGCCACGCGGGACCTGGACCCTGGCGGCCTGGAGGGCGCGCTCATCGACGCAGCCACGCTCCAGTTCCTGCCCTACCCGCTGCGCGGGCTCATCGTCGGCTCGGTCGGCGTGCTGCTCGTGGCCATCGGCGGCTACCGGGTCCTGCGGGTCGTGACCGATCCGCTCCGGACGCGCGGGACGGACCCGCCGCTGGTCGAGGTCATCTACCAGAAGCGGTTCCTGGCCAAGGGCCCGCGGATCGTGGCCATCGGCGGGGGGACGGGCCTGTCCACGCTCCTGCGCGGCCTCAAGGAGCACACCAGCAACCTCACCGCCGTGGTGACGGTCGCCGACGACGGCGGGTCGTCAGGGGTCCTGCGCGAGGAGCTGGGCATCCCGCC
>JANOTJ010000459.1:0-3405 GCA_031416295.1 Chloroflexota bacterium | reverse complement strand
CCGCCGATCACGCTGAAGGCCCCCGCGACGAGGCCGGTGATGCCGTCCCCGACAGCGCGTCCGAGTCCGTCCATGGCCAGAGTGTGCCTGTGGCGTCAAGGTCAACCAACGGTCAGGACGCGCGCTCCGGCATTGCGCGGCTGGGCGACGATGCAGCGACCGGGCAGGTCCATGTCCGCGGCACCGGCCGTGAAGGCAGCTTCGATCCTGGTGATCCCGGCCAGGGAATCGGTGAAGGCGAGGATCGTCGAGCCGGCACCGGACAGGCATGCGCCGAGCGCGCCCGCCTCGCGAGCTGCGGCGACCATCCGGGGGAGCTGCGGGTACACGGCGGCGCGATATGGTTCGTGCAGGCGGTCCACGGTCAGGCGCCGGAGCAGGTCCGTGCGACCGGCGGCGATGCCCGCCACACCGACCGCCAGGGCACCAAGGTTGGCGACCGCATCGGCCAGCGGCACGCTCGCAGGAAGCGCCCGGCGCATCTCGCTGGTGGGCAATCGCAGATCCGGGATGAACAGGACCGCGCGAAGGTCGCGCGTGGCATCGAAGCGCACGGCCTCCACGGCGCCGTCGATCTCGGCGGACACGACGAAGCCGCCGAGCAGGGCGGCCGCGGCATTGTCCGGATGGCCCTCCACGGCGCACGCGATGCGCAGCTTCGCAGCCATGTCCAGACCGCCCTCGACCAGGGCATCGGCGGCCAGCACGCCGGCGACCGTGGCCGCCGCCGACGACCCGAGGCCGCGCCCCAGCGGGATCTGATTGTGCATCTGGATGCGCCAGCCGACGCCGTCCGGCAGCTCGCCGCGAAGCTCGCGCAGGGTCGCCTCCAGGCCCTGGACGAAGCGATTCTCGCGGTCCTCGGTGAGTTCCTCCTTGCCCTCGCCATCGACGGTCAGCTCGATCTCGCCGCGGCTCCAGCCGCGGACCTCGACCTCGATCCGGTCGACGAGGTCGAGGGCGACGCCCAGGCAGTCGTAGCCGGCGCCGAGGTTGGCCGACGACGCGGGCACTTCCACGGCGACGCGTCGACCGTCGAGCTCCGCGAGCCAGTGGGCAACCATGGGGCCTCCTATGTCCAGCCGAGGGCGACGGCGACCGCACCCGTGGTCGGCCCGGCCTCGATGACGCCGGGCACCTGGGCCTCGGCGGTCTCTGGGTCCTTGAGCCCATGCCCGGTCAGCACCGCCACGACCGTCGCATCCGGGTCCAGCTGGCCCTCGGCGGCCAGCTTGCGGACGCCCGCGATGCTCGCCGCCGAGGCGGGCTCGCAGAACACGCCCTCGTGCCGGGCCAGATCGCGGTAGGCGGCGAGGATCTCGTCGTCGCTCACGGCATCGATGCGCCCAGCGCTTTCGTCGCGCGCGGCGATCGCCTTGTCCCAGGACGCCGGATCGCCGATGCGGATGGCGGTCGCCACGGTCTCGGGGTGATCGATCCGCCGGCCATGCACGAGCGGCGCCGCACCGGCCGCCTGGAAGCCCCACATCCGGGGCGTCTCGCCGATGAGCCCGGCCCCGGCATAGGCCCGGAAGCCGGCCCAGTACGCGCTGATGTTGCCGGCATTGCCGACGGGGATGGCCAGGATGTCCGGTGCCCGACCGAGGTCGTCGCAGATCTCGAAGGCGGCGGTCTGCTGGCCGGCGAGGCGGAACGGGTTGATCGAGTTGACCAGGGTCACGGGGTGATCGTCCTGCTCGGCAAGATCGCGCACGATCGTCAACGCCTGATCGAAGTTGCCATCGATGGCCACGACCCGGGCACCGGCCACGAGGGCCTGGAGCAGTTTGCCGAGCGCGATCTGGCCCCGGGGCAGGATGACGATGACCTCGAGGCCCGCTGCCGCCCCGTACGCCGCGGCACTCGCCGAGGTGTTGCCGGTGGACGCGCACGCGATCGCCCTGGCGCCGGCTTCCACGGCCTTGGCCACGGCCATGACCATGCCCCGGTCCTTGAACGAGCCGGTCGGGTTCTGGCCCTCGACCTTGAGGTACAGGTTGGGTGCCCCGATGGCCGCCCCCAGCCGCTCGGCCCGGACCAGCGGCGTGGCCCCTTCGCCGAGTGTCAGCGCGGGCGTCGCGTCGGTGACCGGCAGGAACCGGCGATAGCGCTCCAGCAGGCGCGGCCGTGGGCCGTGCCGCTCAGTCATCGACGGGATAGAGGGTGACGTCCACGCCGTCGGGCAGGATCGAGGCGAAGGCCGCACGCGCCTCGGCCAGGGTCACGACCTCGCTGCGGATGGCCGTCCCGTCCTCGAATTCGACGGCCGCCGCCTCATCGAGCGCGCTCGGCAGCTCGACGTCCGCGCGCACCGCGGGCACGAACGCATACCAGTACCGCGGGCGATCGAACGGGTCGCAGGCGATCCCGGGAGCGCCCGTCGCGGGCGTCAGCCCGGCCCACGTGCTGCCCAGGCCGCGGGCGATCGCGATGAGGTCGCCGAGGACCGCGCTGCTGGTCGCCGGGCCACCGGCACCGGGCCCGGACAGGCCCACGGTCCCGAGCGGCTCGGCATCGATCTCGATCCGGTTGAGGACGCCGTCCGTCCAGCCGAAGGGGCTGTCGGCGGGCACCGCGGTGGGCACGACCGCGGCCTCGATCGAGCCGTCGTCGCAACGAGTGGCCGTGGCCAGCAGCTTGATGGTCAGCCCGAGCGCCGCCGCACCTTCGAGCTCCTGATCGGTGACGCCGGTGATGCCCGGCGCGCCGTCGCCCCGCGCGGTCGGCGGACGGCGGCCGACCGTCGCCGGGTCGAGCCATCGCCCGAAAGCCAGGCGGGCCAGGATCACGAGCTTGTTGACGGCGTCGTCGCCCTCGACGTCGCCTGCCGGATCGGCCTCGGCGTAGCCCAGCTCCTGGGCGTCGATGAGCACGTCCTCGTAGGGCCGGCCATCCTCGGCCATGGCGCTCAGGATGTAGTTCGTGGTGCCGTTGACGATGCCCCGTACCCGCCGGATCTCGTTGCCCGCGAGGTCCAGGGCGAGCGGTCCGAGAACGGGCACGCCACCGGCCACCGCCGCCTCGAAGCGCAGGACCGCGCCGGTCCGGCGGGCCAGCGCCTCGAGCTCCGCCCCGTGATGAGCGATGACGTGCTTGTTCGCGGTGACGACCGCCTTGCCCGCACCGAGCGCCGCCGCGATGAGCGTGCGCGCCGGCTCCTCGCCGCCCATGGCCTCGACGATGACGTCGGTCTCGGCCGCGGCCACGAGGTGGGCGGGCGCGTCGGTCAGCAGGTCCCCGCGCAGGCCCGGCTCACGGCTGCGTGCGAGATCACGGACCGCGATCCCGACCAGCACCAGGGGCGCACCATCGGCCGCGCGCAGGCGATCAGCGTGTTCGAGCAGGCTGTCGATGACGGCACGCCCCACGGTGCCCGCGCCGAGCATGGCCACGCGCAACGGCGGG
>JANOTJ010000458.1:0-2827 GCA_031416295.1 Chloroflexota bacterium | reverse complement strand
AACTCGCGGGTGTCGCGGATCGCCGGCTGGACCGCCAGCAGGCCCTCGCCCCCACCGGGCAGCGGCACGCGGACGGCGGCATCGCCCGACGACGTCTCGCCGATGCGCAGGCCGTCGCGGCGGACGACCCGGCTAGTATGGATGTTCTCGCCGATGATGCAGAACGGCGGCGGGGGCGTTGACAACGGGAGATTCCTCCGAGGTGTGGGTGCTCGGCTGCGGCAGGGGGTCAGGCGGCGATCGGCACGAACCGGCAGCCGTCCACGAACAGCTCGAAGAAGTCCTCCTCGGTCTCGAGCTCGACGTGCTCGATCCGGCCGATGAGCGAATCCAGGGCATCGCGGCGGCTCTTCGAGAGGAGCAGGCCGGCGGCGCCGTGCAGCGCGGCGTTGCCGACGCGCACGACGCGGTCCACCGGCACCGGCGCGAGCAGCCCGATCTCGATGGCGTTGGCGACATCCACGGCGTTGGCGAAGCCGCCGGCGAGGTACACCCGGTCCACCTGGTCGGCGGTCACCCCGAGCCTGCGCAGGAGGATGCGCTGCCCGCACGCGTTGGCCGCCTTGGCCTGGGCGAGGAGGCTGGCGTCCGAGCGCGAGAAGGTGATGCCCTGCTCCGGCGCGATGAAGAACTCATCGAGGCTGTCACGGAACCGGCCTTCCTCGTTCATCCAGCGCGCGCGCCGCAGCTCCGCCAGCACGTCCACGAGGCCCGAGCCACAGATCCCGACCGGGTCCACGTCGCCGATCGTGCCGAATGTGAAGCCCTCGCCCTCGAGGCGCACGGATTCGATGGCACCGTCGGCGCCGGGCATCCCGAACCGCAGGAGCCCGCCCTCGAAGGCTGGGCCGGCCGGACAGGACGCGGCCAGGAACCGGGTGCCGTCGGTGACCACGACCTCGGTGTTGGTGCCGATGTCGATGAGCATCCGGATGCCCTCACCCGTGGCGAACTCCACGGCGACGAGGTCCGCCGCGGTGTCACCGCCGACGTGGCTGGCGATGACCGGCGCCCCGACGACCCGGCCGTGCGGGTTCATGAGCAGGCCGACCTCGTGGCCGCGCCGGCGCAGCCATGTCGAGTCGGTGCGGCCGGCGAGCATCGCCACTTCCGTGCTCGACTTGTACGGGAACTCGCCGATCGGCGCGATGTCGATGCCGAAGAACAGGTCGCGCATCGTGCTGTTGGCCACGATGATCGCCTCGTAGACCTCGTGGCGGTCGATCCCGTGCTCGCGGTACAGGTCGCGCAGCGCGTGGTTGAGGGCCCGGCGCACAGCCAGGCGCATGGCCCCCGGGAAGTCCTTCTCGTACGAGATCCGGGACATCACGTCACTGCCGCCGAAGCGCTGCGGGTTCTCCAGCGCACCACCGGCCACGACGGCCCCCGTCAGCAGGTCGATGATCCGGAAGACGACGGTGGTCGTACCGATGTCGATGGCCAGGCCCAGGACATGCTTGCGGCGCAGGTCGATGGGCTGGCCGTTGTAACGGACCGCCATGTCGTCGGCGCTGACGACCGGGTCCACGCGCGTGGCCGGAGTCTCCGTCGAATCCAGGATGCGCATCCGGCGGCGGATGATGGCGAACTCGACGTCCTCGGTCGTCGACTCGATCTCGGCCTGGCAGGCCAGCCGGAAGCCGCCCTTCAGGTACGCCTCGGACGCCGTGCGCGGCGACAGGCTGGCCAGGCCCTGGCGGACCTCCACGACGCATTCTCGGCAGCGGCCGGTCCGCCGGCACGATTGCGGCACGGCGCTCGACACGGCGTCGGCGTAGTCGAACAGGGTCCGGCCGACCTCGAGCGGGTGGCGTTCGGTCCCCTGGATGACGTCTGGCACAGCGGCTCCCGTGTCGTCCTCGGCGGGTCGCGCGACCAGCCGCGGTCGAGGGCCGCGCCGTCAGGCATGTCGTGACGCTGGTCGTGACGCGGGTCGCGACGCCGTCGCGCGGTCAGCGGATGGTCGCACGCTGGTAGCGGTTCTGCAATCGTTACCGCCGGTGAGGCTGCGGCCTGCGCGGTTGCGGCATGCGCGATTGCGGCCTGCGCCCGCCCGCGATCAGGAGCCGGCGGGGACCGGTCCGCAGCTGGGGCGGGCGGTGAAGGTCGTGGGCAGCAGCACGGTCCGCGGCTCCCCGCCCCCGAACCGCTCCAGCAGGAGCTCGGCCGCGGTCCGGCCGAGCAACAAGGTGTCCCGGGCGACCGCGGCGATGGGCGGCTCGTGCAGCTGTGAGAGGTCCACCTCGTCGCAGGTCACCAGCGAGATGTCGTCGGGGATGCGGATCCCGTGGCGATGCAGGACGCGGATACAGCCGGCCAGGACCTGGTTACCGCCGGCCACGATGGCCGTCGGGCGCGGATCCATGGCGAGGGCCTGTTCCGTGCTCCGTTCGCCGTGCTCGGACGAGAGCGAGCCGACCAGGTTGATCGTCTCGTCGGGCAGGCCCCGCTCGGCCACCGCCTCGGCCATGCCCGCGATGCGCTCGCGGACGGGCCACATGTCCAGGGCGCCCGAGATCAACGCGATCCGGCGGTGGCCAAGGTCCAGCAGGTGGCCGACCGCGCCGCGCATCCCGCCGCGATGGTCGTTGCGCACGATGCTGGCGTCGAGGTCCGCGTCCAAGTCCCGGTCGACCATGATCACCGGCACGTCCACCTGGTCGAGGATGTCGAGCGTCTCCTGGCGCCGCTCGCTGGCCAGCGACAGGATCATCCCGTCCACCCGGCGGGCCTGGAAGAAGCGGATGTGCGCAGCGTCCAGCTCGGCGTCGTTCTCAGAGTTCATCAGGAGCATGGAGTAGCCGGCCTGGCGCAGGACGGACTCGGC
>JANOTJ010000457.1:0-3541 GCA_031416295.1 Chloroflexota bacterium | reverse complement strand
CGGCCGGGTGGACACTGCCGAACTCGCCATCGCGTCACTGCCGCTGGGTGGCACGGCCGTGCTGGTCGGGATGACCCCGCTCGGGGCACGCGCCGCCTTCGACGTCTATCCCTTCGTCGATGGCTCGCGGCGCATCCTCGGCTCCAATTACGGCTTCGCCGAGCCCGCCATCGACTTTCCCCGGTATGCGGCCTGGACCCTGGACGGCCGATTGCCGGTCGAACGACTGATCGACCGGCGAATCGCGCTCGATGACCTGGAGGACGCGTTCGCCGCAATGCGCCGGGGCGCTTACACCCGCCAGATCATCGATCACTTCTGACGCGGGGGTTGCGTGGCAGCTCGCGCCGCCCGACCGCTCAGCGCCGACCGCTCAGGTCCGACCGCGCGATTCGACCTACTTGTCGCGTTCCGCCGCGTTGGTCAGGGCGGCCTGGGCCGCGGCGAGCCGCGCCACGGGGACGCGGAACGGCGAGCACGACACGTAGTCGAGCCCGATCGCCTCGCACTTGTGGATCGAGGCGGGGTCGCCGCCGTGCTCGCCACAGATCCCGAGCTCGAGGCTGGGCTTGGTCGAACGGCCCTTGTCCACGGCGATCTTCATCAGCCCGACGATCGCGTCGTCGAGGGTCTGGAACGGGTTCACGGGCAGGATGCCGTCTTCGACGTACTTGAGCAGGAAGCCGCCCTCGGCGTCGTCGCGGCTGAAGCCGAAGGTCATCTGGGTCAGGTCGTTCGTGCCGAAGCTGAAGAAGTCGGCTTCGCGGGCGATCTCGTCGGCGGTCAGGGCACCCCGCGGCACCTCGATCATCGTCCCGAACTTGTAGTCGACTTCGACCCCGGCCTTCGCCTCGACGGCCTGTGCTTCGGCCTCGAGCAGCCCACGCGTCGCGGCGAGCTCGTTCACGTGCCCGACGAGCGGGATCATGATCTTGGCGATGGGGTTGCCACCGGCTCGCTTGACCGCGATCTGGGCGTTCAGGATGGCCCGCGTCTGGACCTTCACGAAGTCCGGGATCATCAGCCCGAGGCGACAGCCACGAAGCCCCAGCATCGGGTTCTGCTCGTGCATCGACTTGATCGTCGCGAGCAGCTCCTTGTCCTCCTCGGTCGCGCCCCCGCTCATCTCGGCGCGGGTGACCTTGACGAGCTGCTCCTCGAGATTGGGCAGGAACTCGTGGAGGGGCGGATCGATGAGGCGGATGACCACGGGCAGCCCGTCCATGGCCCCAAAGATGCCCTCGAAGTCGCCCTGCTGGAGGACCTCGAGCCTGGCCATCGCGGCATCGAAGCGCTCGACCGCCTGCGCATCGTCGGCGGACAGGGTCTCGTCGGCCGCTCGACGCGCCTTGGCCCGGGTGGCGACGTTGGCCACCAGGATGGCGTCGCGCACGATGTCCAGGCGGTCGCCCTCGCGGAACATGTGCTCGGTCCGGCACAGGCCGATGCCCTGGGCTCCGTAGCTGCGGGCCATCGCGGCCTCTTCGGGCTTGTCGGCGTTGGTCCAGACGCCCATCCGACGGACCTCGTCCGCGTACCCGAGCACCTTCTGCAGGTCGTGCTGGTCCTCGTATCGGGCGCTCACGGTGGGCAGCGCACCGACATACACCCGGCCGGTGGAGCCATCGAGGCTGATCCAGTCGCCCTCGGCGAAGCTGACCCCACTCTCCGTGCTCCGGGCCGTCTTCGTGGCGTAGTCCACGAGGAGCTCCGCGCAGCCGGCCACGCACGGCTTGCCGATCTGTCGAGCGACCACGGCGGCATGACTGGTGGCCCCGCCACGAGCGGTCAGGATGCCTTCGGCCACGGCCATGCCATGGAAGTCGTCGGGCGAGGTCTCGACTCGGACGAGCACGACCCGCTCACCACGCCCGACCCACTCGACGGCGCTGTCGGCGCTGAACACGGCCCGACCGACGGCTGCGCCGGGGCTCGCGTTGAGGCCCCTGGCGATGCGCGCCGCCGCCGCCAGGCCGTCGGCGTCGAACTGGTCGCGCAGGAGCTGGTCCACCTGCGTGGGCTCGATTCGGGCGATCGCCTCTTCCTTGGTGATCATGCCCTCATCGACCATGTCCGCGGCGATCTTCACCGCGGCCGCCGCGGTCCGCTTCGCCGAGCGCGTCTGGAGCATGTACAGGCGGCCACGCTCGACCGTGAACTCCAGGTCCTGGACGTCGCGGTAGTGCTGCTCGAGCTGCTGGCCGATGCGCACGAACTCGTCGTAGACCTCGGGCCAGCGGTCGCGCATCTCGGCGATCTCGATGGGCGTGCGCACGCCGGCCACGACGTCCTCGCCCTGGGCATTGGGCAGGAACTCGCCCTGAAGCTCACGACGGCCGTCGATCGTGTTCCGGGTGAACGCGACGCCGGTACCGGAGTCATCGCCCATGTTCCCGTAGACCATGGTCACGACATTGACAGCGGTCCCGAGGTCGTCGGCGATGTGCTGATTCTTGCGGTAATCGCGGGCCCGCTGGCCGAACCACGAGGCGAACACGGCCTTGATGGCCAGGTCCAGCTGCTCGCCCGGGTCCTCCGGGAAGTCGCGACCGGTCTGCTCACGGATGATCTCGTGGTAGCGACCGACGACCTCGCGCAGGGCATCGACATCGAGGTCGGTGTCGGCGCTGGCGCCACGCGCCGACTTGATCTCGTCGAGGACATCGTCGAAGCGGTTGTATTCCGCATGCGTTCCATCGGACCCCGTCACCACGCGCGGCTGGACGGCCATGACGATCCGTCCGAACATGGCGATGAAGCGTCGGTAGGCATCCCACGCGAAGCGCTCGTTGCCGGTCAGAGCGATGAGACCCTGCACGGTCGCCGCATTCAACCCGAGATTGAGGACCGTGTCCATCATCCCCGGCATGGAGAACCTGGCGCCCGAGCGGACGCTCACGAGGAGCGGGTTGGCCGGATCGCCGAAGCCCTTGCCGGACACCCGCTCGACCTCCGCGACGGCGCCCAGGACGTCCGCCCAAAGGCCGTCAGGGAGCCGCTCGCCGGCGTCGAAGTAGTCGTTGCAGGCTTCCGTCGTGATCGTGAATCCGGGCGGTGTCGGGAGCCCCGCCCTGGTCATCTCGGCAAGACCTGCGCCCTTGCCCCCGAGCAGGTCGCGCATCGACGAGTCGCCCTCGGCCGTGCCGTCGCCCCAGGCGTAGATGTAGCGTTTGGCCGCCTCGTGGGCGCGGTCGGCGGCGGGTGTCGTCGACATGGTCATCAGCGGGTTCCTCCGGGGGCGGGCAGCGGCCGGCATGGCCTGGTCGCGACAGGGTCGTTGGGTAGGGCCCGATTGTACCGTCGCGGGCCGCCGGCCCGGCAGCCCCGCTCAGTGCGACACGGCCGCCACTCCGTCCACATGGCTCGCCCACGTCGCGATCTCGGCCCGGCGCGACGCACCGAGCTTGGCCAGGATGTGCTCGACGTGCGCGGACGCCGTCTTGGGCGCGATGCCCAGGGCGTCTGCGATCTGTGCGTTGGTCAAGCCCTCGCCGATCAGGCGCGCGACCGCGAATTCACGGCTGGTCAGGGGCCGCCATGG
>JANOTJ010000456.1:0-12565 GCA_031416295.1 Chloroflexota bacterium | reverse complement strand
TGGTGGAGATGGGGGAGAGTCGAACTCCCCGTCCAAAACCCTTCGCCGGGAACCACTACGAGCGTGTCCGATGATTTGTCGTCGACCGCTCGAACGGGCATCGGCACCCTGCCGGGCGGTCCAGTCACGTGCCCCTAGATCGGGCTTGACTCCGGACTACGTGACGCTGGTCCGGATCGCAGCCTCGCTGAGTGACGCTTCCACTACCCACGAGGCGGAGGTAGCTTCCACGCTCACCTTACTGCCTAAGCAGCGAGGGCGAGAGTCGACTGGCGGTTGCCAGGTACTTCGTTTTGCTGCCTTGTTGACGGGGCCTGAGCAGCATCCCCGGCTCGCGCTCCCCGACAGCTAAGCCCTGTCGAAACCACGCATCCCCACAGGACCGAACGTCCGTTCGGGACGCTGATGTTACCACCAGCTCGGGCGCTACGTCATCCGTCCGCTGCCTCGTCCAGTCGCGGATGACGTTGGGCGGACGACCAGGACCATCGGCTCTCCTGCCGATCGGTACCGGGGCTGGTATCGTTGTCCGTGGCCGAACCTCCTCAGAATCGAGGGTGGGGGACCCGACACCCTGGGGCAAATCGCGGATCCACCGCGACGGCGATACCCACGCCGAGCCCGACAGCTCACCTCGCAGGCCAAGGGGCTGTTTCGAGGTACGCGGTGCACCGGCCATCATTCTCACCATCCGCGCATCAGCGCGCCGTCGGGCGAAATCTCGCCCTGGACCTGTTCGTCGCCGTCGGCGTCGGGGTCACCATGGCCATGGTCACGACGCTGCTCCCGACGATCGCCCGACGGGGCGGCCTGGAACCGCTCGGGCTCGCCGCCCTGGGCGCCGCTCCGTTCATCGCCAATCTGCTGGGCGCGTTCGCCGGACGGTTCGGTCCGCACCGGCCGGCCCGGCTGGCGGTCCTGCGCGGGATCGGTGCGCTCTCGCTCGTCGCCGTCGTGATCGTGCCGACCGCGCCGGTGATGATCGCCGTGTCCATCGTGTTCTGGCTCAGCCTGTCGTTCGGCGGGCCCTTCCACCTTCGGTTGTGGGGCGCGATGTATCCGTCCCGTCTGCGCGGCCGGGTGGTCGGCGTCCTGGGCATGGGTCGGGCCGCTGCGGGCGCCCTCGCCGCGCTCGCCGGCGGCCTGATCGCGGACCGACTGGGCGGGCCGCCGGCGGTGGGCATCGCGGGCGTGGTCGGTGTCGTGTGCGCACTCGGATACGCGGGGTTCCGCGCCCCGGCCGCCAGTGAACCGCCGAAGTTCTCGGCCCGCGACTCCGTGCGCGCCCTGCGCGATCGCCCGGTGCTCGGCCGGGTCGCCCTGGCCCAGGGCTTCTACGGCGGTGGCCTCATCGCCGCCGCGCCGCTGTTCGCGCTGGTCCACGTCGATCGACTCCAGCTGAGCCTCGCCGACGTCGGGGTCATCGGCATCCTGACCGCCACCGCGACGACCATCGCGTTCCCGCTCTGGGGCATGGTGAGCGATCGCCTGGGCACACTCGTCGGGATGCGCGTCGGGGGCATCCTCGGCGTCCTCGCTCTCGTCGGGTATGCCCTGGCCCCGAACGTCGCGGTGCTCTGGGTCGCCGCCGTGTTCGCGGGGATCGCCGGCGCAGCCATCGATGTCGGGGTGGCGGCGATCGTCAGCGACCAGACCACGCTGGCCACGCGGGCCGCTGCCATGGCCGGCTGGAACGCGATCACCGGTGCCCGCGGGATCGCGGCCGCGTTCCTGATGAGCGCGCTCGTCCAGGTCGGCATCGTGACCGTGCAGGTAGGGCTGTTGCTGTGCGCGATCTCATCGATCGTGGGCGTCCTACTGTTCGTGCGCACGAGCTCGGGTGTACCCGTGGACACGCGGGCCTGGGAGATCGCGCCACCAACGCCGGTTCCATCCTCGGCGCGGGTGATCGCGCACTGAGGGGTCCGCGCGGGCTAGCATGCGGGCATGCGCCTGACTGCCTGGGAGGAGGAGCGCCTCCTGATCTTCTCGGCCGCTGGACTCGCGCGCCGGCATCGTGACCGCGGCCTCCTGCTGAACGCGCCCGAGGCGGTGGCCATCATGTGCGACGCGATGCTGGATGCCGCCCGGGCCGGCGACGGGTACGAGGCAGTCGAGGCAGCGGGCCGCGCCGCCGTCGCTCCGGGGGAGGTGCTTCCGGGCGTGGCCGCGCTCGTTGAGGAGGTCCGGCTGGAAGTGCTGATGGACGATGGCGCCCGGCTCGTGGTGCTGCTGGAGCCCCTCGGACCGGCCGGCGAGGATGCACCGGGTGCTGTCCGCCAGGCGCCGTCCGTCGAAGGCCCCGATGACCGCGAGCGCCGGACGCTGGAGGTCCACAACACCTCGACCCGCGTCGTGCGCGTCTCCTCGCACTACCCGTTCGAGCGGGTCAACCCGCGCCTGGAGTTCGATCGCGCGGCCGCGGCGGGCTTCCGCCTCGACCTGGCGGCTGGGTCCAGCGAACGCTGGGGCCCCGGCGAGGCGCGCTCGGTGACTCTCGTGGCGTTCGGCGGCGATGCGCGCGCAGGCCATGGCGATGGCACCAGGGACGGCGACGGCGCCAGCGCCAGCGACGCCCTCGGCGACGGCGACGGCGCCGGCCCGGAATCGTGACCCGCCTCTCCCCGGCCGAGCGCCTGGCCCGCTACGGCCCGACCGTCGGCGATCGTGTCCGCCTCGGCGACACCGACCTGTGGATCCGTGTCGGCGAGGACCGACAGGCACCCGGGGACGAGCCGATCTGGGGCTACGGAAAGACCCTTCGGCCGCGCTCCGCCCAGGGTCGCGCATCGGATTCCGAGCTCGATGCCGTCGTCGCGGGTGCGCTCGTGCTCGACCCCGTGCTCGGTGCCGTCAAGGCCGACATCGGCATCAAGGACGGTCGCATCGTCGGCGTCGGCCGAGCCGGCAATGCCGGCATCAGCGACGGCATAGAGCTGCACATCGGCCCGCACACGCAGCCGATCATGGGCTACGGCCTGATCGCCACGCCGGGTGCCGTTGACAGTCACGTCCACCTGATCAGCCCGCAGCTCCTGCCCGCGGCACTGTCGGGCGGTGTGACCACGCTCCTGACCGCCGGCTTCGAGGAGCCGCCCGGGGCGCTCGCAGGGATGCTTCAGGCGACCGCGGACTGGCCGGTCAACGTGGGTCTGGCGGCATGCGCGCGGGCCGAGGACGACTCGACGCTCGAGGCGCTCCTGGATGCCGGAGCGTGCGGGTTCAAGATCCACGAGGACTACGGCGCGTACCCCGAACTCATCGATCACGTCCTGCGCTTCGCCGACGCCCACGACGTCACCGTCGCGCTGCACACCGACGGCCTGCACGAGAGCGCCGAACTCGAGGACACGGTCGCCGCCATCGCCGGACGGACCGTCCACGCCTACCACGTGGAGGGCAGTGGCGGTGGGCACGTGCCGGACGTCATCGGGCTCGTCCGGGAAACCAACATCATCTGCTCCTCGACGACGCCGACCGTGCCCTTCGGGGTCAACGCGGCCGCCGAGCAGCTACCCATGATCGTTCTCAACCACGGAGCGTCGTTCGCGGTCGCCGAGGATGTGGCGCTCATCCGCGAGCGGGTCCACCCGGCCACGATGGCCGCCGAAGGCCCACTCCATGAACTCGGCGCGATCGCCATCGTCAACTCGGACTCGCAGGGGATGGGTCGGATGATGGAGACGGTCCGGCGCACATTCCAGCTCGCCCACGTGATGCGCGGCTGGGAGGGCACGGTCCTCGGCAGCGATCCGTACGACGACACGGAGCGGGTCCTGCGCTATCTCGCCAAGGTGACCATCGAGCCAGCCATCACCCACGGCATCGCCGACGAGGTCGGTTCGCTGCGGCCCGGGCGACTGGCCGACATCGTGCTCTGGGCGCCGGCCTACTTCGGCGTGAAGCCGACGCTCGTGCTCAAGGGCGGGGTGGCCGCGTGGGCGCCGCTGGGCGAAGGCAACGCGACGGTCGAGGGCGCGCAGCCGACGCGCTACCGACCCGACTGGGCCGGCGCCGGACGCGCGGCGGCCTCCCGCTCACTGGCCTTCGTGTCGGCGTCGGCGCTCGCCTCGCCGCGGGTCACGGCGGTCCTCGCCGCGCATGGTCGTGGCCTCGTGGCCGTGCGCGGTACGCGCGGCCTGACCCGCGCCTCACTCGTGCGCAACCGCGCGACGGCCGCGATCGAGGTGGACGTCCGGGACGGAACGGTCAGCCTGGACGGCCGCCCGCTCGCGATCGACCCGGTGCATGAGGTCCCGTTGAGCCGCCGCTACCTGCTGCGCTGATCCGGGCGGGGCCGGGCCGGGCCCGGGCGCGCGATGCCCGGGCGCGGGTCAGCGGCCGCGTTGCAGGTCGGCCAGCTGTCGAGCGACGTCGCGCTTCGAATCGCGGTCGGCGATCGTGCGACGCCGGTCATGGAGCTGCTTGCCCCGGGCCAGGCCGAGTTCCAGCTTGGCCTTGCCGCGGGTGATGTACAGGCGCAGCGGGACGATGGTCTGGCCCTTGGCCTTGGCCTTGCCCATCAGCTCGTCGATCTCGCGCCGATGGAGCAGCAACTTGCGCGTGCGCTTGGGGTCGTGGTTGTTGCGGTTGCCCTGTTCGAAGGGCGCGATGTCGGCGCCGATCAGCCAGGCCTCGTTGCGCTCGACGCGCGCGTAGGCGTTGGCGATGTTGGCCTTGCCGGCGCGGATCGACTTGATCTCCGTGCCGGTCAGCACGAGTCCCGCCTCGAACGTGTCGTCGATGGTGAACTCGTGTCGCGCTCTTCGATTGACGGCGACGGTCGAATCGTCGCGCATGGCAGGACTCCTGTGTGCTGTGGTCGAGGAGGATAGCCCGGCGACGAGTCCCGGGCGCACGAACGCCGGCCCATGCGGGGCCGGCGTTCGAGTTGCGTACCACCCACAGGGTGTCCGACTAGACGGGCATCTCCTGTGAGGTGGTGCAGCTACACGTACTGTCGATCACTGCACATCACCTCCTTTCGTTCCCGGAAACCGTACTCGATGACGAAAGGGAGTGCAAGACCCTCAGGCGGCGATTGTCGTCGGCAATCAGGCGGCGATGCGCAGCCGATCGAGACCGGCACTGCCGCCGAGGAGTTCGAGTGCGGCGTCGAGGATCGGGTCCTCGTCCGGGCCCAGGTCAGCGGGGACCACGACCTCGACGTCCGGCACGATCCCCACGTCGTGGATCCAGCGCTTCTCCGGCGTCAGCCACTTGGCGATGGTGAGGCGGAATGCGCCGCCCTCGCCGGTGAGCTCCTGCCACTGCTGGACGGTGCCCTTGCCGAACGTCGTCTCGCCGACGAGGGTCGCGCGCCCGGTGTCCTGGAGCGCGCCGGCCACGATCTCGGACGCCGATGCGCTGCCGCCATCGACCAGGCAGATGACCTCGATCGCGGGATCCGTGGCGGCGCCGCCCGACACGGCCTGGGTCGGTTCCTGGATGCCCGCTCCATCCACCTCGTAGAAGATCACGCCAGATCCGATGAACTGCGAGGCCACGTCCCGGGCTGCTGTCACGTAGCCGCCGGGGTTGCCGCGCAGGTCCAGGATGAGCTTCGTCCTGCCGGCCTCGACGTGCGCCCGGACGGCCGCATCCAGCTCGTCCGAGCCGCGGTCGGAGAAGCCGTTGAGCTTGACGTAGCCGACGCTACCGTCGGCCAGCGTCTCGGACACGATCTCCTCCTGCAGGATGACATCGCGGGTGATCTCCAGGGCGAACGGCTCAGCGTCCGATCCGCGCTGGATGGTCAGGGTCACGACGCTGCCCCTGGGCCCGCGGATGCGGTCGCGCGCGCCGTCCACCGTCAAGCCATCGAGCGAGATCCCGTCCGTGGCCAGGACCAGGTCGCCCTGGCGCAGGCCTGCCTTCTCGGCCGGTGATCCGGCCAGCGGCGAGACGATCACCAGCCGGCATTCCGGGCCGAGCGTGGCGCAGCCCTGGGTCCCGTCGGGCGCCTGGGTCGCGATCTCCGCACCGATGCCCTCGAACTCGCCGCTGATGCCCTCGAGGCTCTCGCGATACTCCTTCGATGTGAGGTACGAGGAGTACGGATCTTCGAGGGACGAGATCATGCCCCGGATCGCACCCTGGATGAGGGCTTCGCGATCGACTTCGCCGCCGGCATAGCGCTCGTCGATGGTGTGGTAGGTGTCCCAGAACGGGCGAAACGCCTCGCTCTCGCTCGCCGGGGTGCCGGGTTCGACGGCGCCCTGCCGGCCCATCGAGTAGCCCGACATGAACAGAGCGCCACCGGCCATGACCGCGACCAGCACGATCGAGATGGACAGGATGGGCAGGCGCCGGCCCGGCGGGCTCGCGACGACCGGAGCGACGGGGACGACGGGGACGACAGGGACGACAGGGACGACGGGGACCTCGAGCGAGGAGGGAGGCGGCGGGTCGGTCGGCAACATCGGACTGGTCAGCGAACCTCGTGATTCCGGCGGGTCTGGCGGCGCGGGTGGCGGGGGTGGCGGGGGTGGCGGGGGTGACCAAGCGTACATCGTGCCCGCGAATGAGCCGCCGCCGGCATCCACGGTCAGCGGATCAGGTAGGTCCGCACCGAGAGCCACGAGCCGAGGATCCCGAGGCCCACGCCGGCGCCCATGACCAGGGTCACGAGGTCGCGCGCGAGGGACCCGACCTCGAGAGGCAGGACCCGGAAGAACTCGACCATGAAGCCGCTGATCGGGTCAGCGGCAGCCGCGAGCACGCCCAGGGTGATGGCCGCGCCAAGAAAGCCGACGAACGCGCCCTCGAACACGAACGGCCAGCGGATGAACGCATCGGAGGCGCCGACCAGGCGCATGATCTCGATCTCCTCCGCCCGCGCGACGACCGCGAGCCGGATCGTGTTGACGATGATGAACAGCACGATGATGCCGACCACGATGAGCAGGACCGTGCCCCCGGTCCGCAGGATGCTGGTGACAGTCAGGACCCGCTCCACGAGGTCCTCGATGTTGATCACGTTGCGGACCGCCGCGTCCGAGCGCAGCGTATCGCCGACCGTGCGGATGGCGGTCGGGTCGATGAGCGTGATCTCCACGCTGGCATACAGCGGATTGCTCTCGAGGTACTGGGTCAGGTCCTCGCGGCCCTGCTCGGCCATCGACACGCGAAAGCGCTCGAGCGCCTCCTCGCGGGAGACGTACTTGATCGTGTCCACCTGGGGCATCGCATCGACGCTGGCTGTGAGCATCTGCACCTGCGACTCGGTCGCGTTGGGCTGGAGGTAGGCGATGACCTCGACCTTCTGCTCGGTGAACTCGAGACCGGCAAGGAGCCCCGTCTGGATGATCCAGAAGCCCGACAGGAGGAGGAGCATGAGGACCATCGTGGCGGTCGCCGCGAGACTCATCAGCGCGTTCCGCCAGAAGCCCTGCCAGGCTCGCCGGACGCTGAAGAACAGGAACGTGATCATCGGATCAATCCTCGCGGTGGTAGGCGCCACCGATCTCGTCGCGGATGATCCGGCCCTCCTCGAGGGCCACGACACGCTTGCGCAGGGCCGTGACGACCTCCGCGTTGTGGGTCGCCATGAGGACCGTGACGCCCAGCTCGTTGATCCGCAGCAGGAGTTGCAGGATCTCCCAGCTGATCAGCGGATCCAGGTTGCCCGTGGGCTCGTCGGCGATGATCAGGCGCGGGTCGTGGACGAGCGCGCGGGCGATGGCCGTCCGTTGCTGCTCGCCGCCGGAGAGCTGGTTGGGCGTCTGGCGGGCCTGGGCCGTGAGCCCGACGATGGACAGCACGCGATCGACCGCGGGCCGGATCTGACGCCGCGGGGTGCCGGTCACATCGAGCGCGAAGGCGACGTTCTCCCAGACCGACTTGGTCGGCATCAGCTTGAAGTCCTGGAAGATGATCCCGATCTTGCGGCGCATCCTGGGCACCGCCCGACGTGACAGCCGAGCCAGGTCCTGCCCGTCCAGGACGACCTCACCGCGGCTCGCGACCTCGTCCCGGATGATCAGCTTGATGAGCGTGGACTTGCCGGCACCCGACGGCCCGACCAGGAACACGAAGTCGCCCTCGGGGATCACCAGATCCACGTCGTGCAAAGCGATCTTGCCGTTGGGATACTGCTTGGTGACGTCGTGCAGGACGAGGACCGCGCGCTCACGCCCGGCCTGGTCGCGGCCGCGGTCCATGATGCGGCTGCGGATCGAGCGCGCCTTCGAGGGCGCGGGAGCGAGGGTCACGGGCGTCTCCGCGGTCGCGGCAGGGGGAGCCACGTCGGGCCCGAGGCTACCATCGAGCCTCGGCCCCGGCAACCACGCCGCCGTTGCGCAGGAGTCCCGCGCGCTGGTCAGAGCAGCCCGGGTGAGATCGGCACGTAACGCGACCAGTCCGCGAACGGCCGGTCCCAGCACAGCAGCAGCGGGAATGATTCGAGACGCAGGCCCGAGGCGAGGGTCGGCACGATGGCCCGATCGGCGCTGCCCGGGAGCCACAGCGCGTACGCACCACGCGGGCTGATGCTCCGCAGCAGGTGCCCGAGGACGGGCCCGAGCAGCGCCTCGTCGCGGACAGCCACGGGTCCCACCCGCCCGACGTCGCTGCCGTAGCCGTAGCCCACCGGGACGCCGTCGGGACCGATATACAGCCAGCCCCGGCGTCCTTCCGTGCGCATCCAGCGGTGGTCCACTGGGTGCGCCGCGCCGAGGAGCTGGCGATCCATGTCGTCGATGGCCTCCACGAGCCGACGGTGTCCGTCGCCGTCGGGCGGGCCGGCAGCGAGCTCGTCGAAGGCGACGGGGCGGACCCCGGAGGGCAGCTCCCCGAAGGCGTCGGCACGCGAAGGCGTCCCGACGAAGTTCAGGAGGGGCACCCGGGGCACGATGCCGAGCGAGGCGTACAGCGCATTGCTGATCGGCTGGGCGCTGTCCGTGGCCGTTCCCCGGAACATGACGCCGTCTCCGTCGCGCGGTCCGATGCGCTCCAGCAGCTCCCGGCCGATGCCCGCGCGCTGGGCCTCGGGCAGGACGAACAGCATCGAGAGGTACCAGAGCTGCTCGCGCACGACTGCCGACCCGAACCCGACGATTCGCTCGGATGCCGCACCGTCACCGTCCAGCGTGGCCACCACGAACCGATCGGGGTCGGTCGCCTGGAGGTGCCGGTAGAGGCGCACCAGTGACCCGACATCCTCGGGCAGGGCCGGCTGATTCAGGGGCACGATGTAGGCATCGATGGCCTTGCGCCAGACGTGTGCGCAGGCCTCGAGCTCGTCCGGGGCGACCACCCGGTAGCGCACGCGCTGAGCCAGCGCAGCGGCATCGTCGCTCACCGAGATGGTCACGAGGCCGCGGCCTCGGCGTCCTCGCCACGCAGTGCGCCGCCGGTCGCGAGCCGCTCCAGCTCCGCCTGCATGAACGCATCCAGCTCGCCGTCCAGGACGGCCGAGGTGTTGCCTGTCTCATGGCCGCTGCGCAGATCCTTGACCATCTGGTAGGGATGCAGTACATAGCTCCGGATCTGGTTGCCCCAGCCCGCCTCGACGTGCTCTCCACGAAGGACGCGCATCTCGGCTTCCTTCTCGGCCAGCGCACGCTCCAGGAGGCGCGCCTTCAGGACCTTGACGGCGTTCTCCTTGTTCTGCGTCTGCGACCGCTCGTTCTGGCTCTGGACGACGAGCCCGGTCGGGCCGTGGGTGAGGCGCACGGCGCTGTCGGTCTTGTTGACGTGCTGGCCGCCGGCCCCCTGCGCACGGTACGTGTCCACCCGGATGACGTCCCAATCGAGCTCGATCTCGATGTCGTCGTCCACCTCGGGCAGGACCTCGACCAGGGCGAACGTCGTCTGGCGCCGCTTCTGCGAGTCGAACGGGCTGATCCGGACCAGTCGATGGACGCCGCGCTCGGCGCGCAGCCAGCCATAGGCCCCCCGCCCGTTGACCTCCACGGTCACGCTTTTCAAGCCCGCCTGCTCCCCTTCCTGGGAGTCGATGATCTCCGTGTGGAACCGGTGTCGCTCGGCCCAGCGCAGGTACATGCGCAGGATCATCTCCGCCCAGTCGGTCGCCTCCGTGCCGCCGGCCCCGGCGCTGATGGTCACGATGGCGGCGCGCTCGTCATGCTCGCCCGAGAACAGGAGTGCTGTGCGTTCGAGCAGGAAGTCGCGCTCCAGGGACGCGGCGTCGCGATCGAGCTCGGCCTCGAGCTCGGCATCGGGCATCTCGTTGAGGAGCTCCACGGCCGCCTCGAGGTCCGCGGTGCGGGAAAGCAGCCCGTCCCAGGTGTCGATCTCCGTGCGCAGACCGTCGGCCTCACGGAGGACCTTCTGCGCACCGCGCTGGTCGTCCCAGAAGCCGGGCTCCTGCGTCAGCGACTCGAGCGTCGTTACCCGGGCTCGTTTGACCTCGAGGTCAAAGATGCCCCGAGGTCGACCGGATCCGTTCAGCCAGGTCGCGGATGGCGGATGCGTCCACCTAGTTCCGGTCCTGGAGATCCTGGAGCAGGATCGGGCGCAGCTCGATGAGCCGCAGGGCCGTCTTGCTTCGCGCGACGACGGGGTTCACACAGGGGCAGTAGCTGTTGTGAGGGCAGACGCCACAGTTGCCGTCGCAATCCAGCGCCGCGGCGTAACTGCACGTGCGGCAGTCCCTCTCACAGGCGATGAGATCGACGAAGGCGGTGTCCTCGGCCTGCTTCAATGGACTCCCTCTCTCTACGACGCTGGGCATGCGGGTGGGGGCTGGGAGCAGACCTGCAGTGGGTCCTTGCGACCCTCGGCGACAGGCTTTGGCACAGTATACGGGGCCGATCCCCCACCGCCAAGAGGGGACTTTTCCGGACCGCTGGCCGGGACGCCGGGTGACGTCGGGGTCACCAGCGCCGTCAGGGTGAGTCGCCGGCCAGCGAATAGACGAGCAGCGCCCCGAGCTCATGGACGACGGCATCAGCCACGGCCAGCGGGTCACGCCCGACGGGACTCGTCCGGGTCGGCGATCCACTGGCCTCGATTCCGACGTCGCCGGCCAGTCGCAGGACCCGGTACATGTGGGTCGGGTCGGACACGAACACGGCTCTGGTCACGCCCGCGTCGCGCAACAGCGCGGCGACGCCGCGGATCGACGCGAGCGTGGTCCGACTCTGGTCTTCGCCGAGGATGGACTCGGCCGGCACGCCATGCTCGATCGCGTACGCCCGGGCGGTCGCGGCCTCGGTCGTGCGGTCACCCTCGGCCTTTCCGCCGGTGACGATGAACAGCGGCGCGACCCCATCGAGGTACAGGGCGATCGCGTGATCGAGTCTGGCCGCGAAGATCGGCGACGGCGCGCCGTCGTACTGGGCCGCGCCCATGACCACGATGGCATCTACCAGGTCACGGTCGTCGCGCACGCCGGCGTCCCAGATGCGGAACGAGGTGTAGCCGACGACCGCGCCGCCAAGGACGATCGCGAGCAGGGCGAGGCGGCTCAGCAGGCGCACGTGCGACGACCTTCATGGTCGACGATCGTCAGCGGCCGTGGCACTTCTTGTACTTCTGCCCGGACCCGCACCAACACGGATCGTTGCGACCGATCCGCTCGCCCGTCGGCGTGTATCCGGGTCGCGGTCCAGCTGGCCCGCCCCCCGCGCCACCGGCGCCGGCGCCGGCGCCACGGGGCCCGCTCGGCGAGCTGTCGAGCGGGCTGTCGCCGACCGATTCGCGCACGTTCCTGACGGCCGGGCCGGAAGGCAGGGCACCGCGCAGGATGGCCGATCCGGGGGTCGGGGCTGCGGCGCGTCCCGCGCTCGGGAGGGCTCCGCCGCCGGTAGCCCCGCTGGCGGGATGCAGGTGACCCGCCCCTGGCGCACCCGGCCGCGCCGGCTGCCCGGGGCCCGGCAGCGGACGCACGGCGTCCGGTGGGGGCTGGCGCTGGACCGTGACCCGGAAGATGGACGACGCCACCCCGTGCCGGATCAGGCCGCGCAACTCCTCGTATAGCCGGAAGGCCTCACGCCGGAACTCGTTGAGCGGGTCCTGCTGGGCGTAGCCGCGAAGGCCGATGCCGCGGCGCATGTCGTCGAGCTCGGTCAGGTGCTCCACCCACAACGAATCGATCGTGCGCACGAGCACGACCCGCTCGACCTGCGCCCAGTCGGTCTCGCCGACCTCCTCCTCACGCGCGTCCAGGCGGGCGTCGGCGAGTTCAAGGAGGTGGACGCCGATGGCCTCGCGGCTGCCGAGGTCCCAGAGCTCATCGGCGTTCGTGCCATCGCCGGTCAGGCCCATCGCGTCGAGCGCGGCCGACAGCGCATCCAGGCCCCACTCGTCGGGATTCTCGCCCGCCAGATGGCTGTCCACGAGGACATCGACTTCCTCGTCCAGGAAGACTCGCACCGTCTCGGTCAGGTCCTCGTTGTGCAGGACCTTGTCGCGTTCGGCGTAGATCGTCTCGCGCTGCTTGTTGATGACATCGTCAAACTCGACGACGCGCTTGCGGATGTCGAAGTTGAAGCCTTCCACGCGCGACTGGGCGCTCTCGATGGTGCGCGACACGAGTCGCGATTCGATGGCCACGTCGTCGTCCAGCCCGAGGCGCTCCATGAGCCCCGTCACGCGGTCG
>JANOTJ010000455.1:0-5832 GCA_031416295.1 Chloroflexota bacterium | reverse complement strand
AGGAGACTGATGATCGCCTACCGTCGCCGCGTCATCGACGATGAGCTCGATGTGCTGCTCGGGGGGATCGCGGCCATCTCGCTGGAGGGGCCCAAGGGCGTCGGCAAGACCGCGACGGCTGAACGTCGAGCGATGACGGCCTACCGCCTAGACGACCCAGGGCAGCAGGCGGTCGTCCGTGCCGATCCATCGCGCCTCGCCAGCGGTGAGCAGCCGATCCTGATCGACGAATGGCAGCGCATGCCGGAGTCATGGGACGTCGTCCGTCGCGCCGTCGATCGGGATGCGACACCCGGCCGATTCCTGCTGACCGGCTCGGCGACACCTACGGACGCGCCCACGCACTCCGGGGCTGGCAGGATCGTCACGCTTCGGATGCGGCCGCTGACGACCTACGAGCGTGGCGTCGGCGCGCCATCGGTTCGACTCAGCGACCTGCTGTCCGGGCGACGGCCGCCGATCTTCGGCGCCACGATGGTGTCGCTGGAGGACTACGCGGCGGAGTTGGTGGCCTCGGGCTTTCCCGGGATGCGCCAGTCCGCCGACCGGGCACTCCGGGCCCGACTCGACGGCTACCTCGACCGGATCATCGAACACGAGTTCCCGGACCTCGGACGGACTGTTCGAGCACCGGCGACACTACGGCGCTGGATGACCGCCTATGCCGCGGCAACCTCGACGACCGCGAGCTACGAGACCATCCGTGACGCGGCCACCGGCGGTCGCGGTGAGAAGCCTGCTCGCTCGACGACCCAGCCGTACGTGGACATCCTGGAGCGGGTGTGGATCGTCGAACCGGTGCCGGCCTGGCTCCCGACCAGAAACCACATCGCGCGCCTCAGTCTCCCTCCAAAGCACCAGCTCGCGGACCCGGCGCTGGCCGCCCGCCTCCTCGGTGTCGGTATGGACGCCCTCCTGGATGGTCGCTCGACGGGCCCGGCGATCCCGCGTGACGGCACGCTCCTGGGCGCACTCTTCGAGTCGCTTGCTACGCTCGATGTGCGGACGTACGCACAGTCGGCTGAGGCGACTGTCGGGCATCTTCGAACGCGCGGTGGCGAGCGGGAGGTGGATCTGATCGTGGCGCGAGGCGATCAGCGGGTCGTCGGTATCGAGGTCAAGTTGACCCGAACCGTAGGCGAGGGCGATGTCCGCAACCTCCGCTGGCTCCAGGCGCAACTCGGCAGCGACCTGCTCGATGCCGTGGTCATCACCACGGGTCCCGAGGCCTACCGGCGGCCTGATGGGATCGCCGTCATCCCACTTGCGCTACTCGGCCCGTGATCGACGCCCCGCCCGAGCATCTCGGCCGGCCAGTCCTCCCGGCCGTGAGCAGCCCGCCCGTGCGCACTGTCCCGGCGACCCTTCCCATACGCCACTGGGGGGAGGAACGGACCGCGCGCGACGGCGAACCGGCGAACGCCGACCGCAGCGGCGACCGGGATAGTCCGTTCGGGCCATCATCCGGGCGTGGTCGCGGCCACTAGACTGGCGGGCATGCCGACGCCGCCCAACGGGACGCCCGACGATACCGCTGCGACCGCCACCGCACCCGAGGCTGCGCCGACCGCCGTGCCGACCGCGGACCCGGAACGTGGTGCCGGCACGTGGGTGATCCTGCCGACGTACGACGAGGCCGACAACATCCGGCCCATCACAGCGGCGATCCTGGCGGCACTCCCCGGGGTCACCTTGCTGGTCGTCGACGACGGCTCACCCGATGGCACGGGCGAGATCGGCGACGAGCTCGCGGCGGCCGACCCGCGCATCCGCATTCGCCACCGGCCACACAAGCAGGGTCTGGGCAAGGCGTACCTCGACGGCTTCGGGATCGCGCTCGACGGCGGCGCGGCCATCGTCGTCCAGATGGACGCCGACTTCAGCCACGACCCGGCGACACTGCCCGCGCTCATCGCACCCGTCACCGACGGCGAGGCGGACCTCGTGATCGGGTCCCGCTACGTCCAGGGCGGCGGCGTCGTCGACTGGGGGATCGGCCGCAAGCTCATCTCGCGCGGCGGGTCGCTGTTCGCGCGCATCGTCCTCGGCCTCGGGATCCGCGACCTGACCGGCGGCTTCAAGGCCTGGCGGGCCTCCACGCTGGCCGCCCTGCCGTTCGATGGCGTGCATGCCGGCGGCTACGTGTTCCAGATCGAGATGACGTTCCGGGCCTCGCGCGCCGGCGCGCGCATCCGCGAGTTCCCGATCACGTTCCACGACCGCCGCGTCGGCCAGAGCAAGATGTCGCGGCGGATCGTCGTCGAAGCCCTCGTCGTCGTGGTCCAGCTCCGGCTCGAGGAGCTGCGCAGCACGCTCCTGCGTCGCTGACCGTGGCAGGATCGGGGTTGCGCGGCCTGCCTGCCGCTGCCACGGCCGCGCCGCCCGGCGTGCGCGTCGTCATCGATGCCCGGGCGCTCCAGGAACCAGACCGCGCGCCGCTGACCGCCGCGTATCTCGAGGGGCTGCTGGGCGCCTTCGATGCCGACCCGGTGCCCGGCGAATCGTTCGCGTTCCTGCTCGCCTCGGACGCCGACGACCCGACCGAGCGGTTCACCAACCTGTCCATCATCGGCCGACGGCTCCTGCCACCGACCCGGCTGCTGCGCTCGGGTGCCCTGACCGTGGACCCGTTCCTGCTGCGGGGCGCGTCGCTTGGCGCGGCCTGGCGGGCGGACCGCGGCGGCGCGGCGGGTGCCGTCTACCACGGGGCGGGCGGCGCCCTGCCCATCGTCGCGTCACTGCCGGTCGTGGCCACGCTGCTCGATCTCGCGCCGTGGTCCGCGCCCGAGTCGTACCAGCGCGGGATGGCGGCGCGCTTCGGCCAGCGCCTGCGGGCGCAGCTCCTGCGCGAGGCGGCGGCCGTGCTGGTCGGCTCCGACGAGGTGGCCGTGGCCGCGCGGCGGCTGCTGCGGATCAAGCGTGACCGGCTGCGGGTCGTGCCTCTCGCCGCGCGGCCGGCGTTCCTGGCCGCGGGCGCGGCGGGCGCGGCGGTCGCCTTGGCTGATGCGCCGGCGGCCTCGGCTGACGCGGACCGCGGCGCCCCGGACCGCGGCGCCCCGGACCGCGTCGGTCCCGGTCCGTACCTCGTGTACGGCGCCCGGCACGACGCCCGGCACGATCTCGTCACCCTGACCGCCGCCCTGGAGCGCCTCGCCGCCGCCGGTCGCCCGGCCAAGCTCAATGCCGGCGTCGCCTGGCCGCCACGCATCGTCATCACCGAGGCCACCCCTGACGACCGCGCCGACATCGCGCGGGTCGCGGCCCGCTACGGCGTCGGCGACGCCTTGCGCTACGTGCCCGCGGTCCCGCCGGACGAGCTGGCGGCGATCGTCCGCGGCGCCCGCGCGGCCCTCGTCCCGATGCGCGCCGATGCGACCGGATTCGCGGCCCTCGATGCCCTGGCGGTGGGCGTGCCGGTCGTGGCCAGCGCGGTCGAGGCACTCCCAGGCATCGTCGGCACGGCCGGGATCCTCGTCGAGCCGCGGGACGTGGACCGCCTCGCGACGGCGCTGACCACGATCTGGACCAACGACCCGTTGCACAAGCGACTGGCCGCGGCCGCCGCTGCCTCGAGCCTCGGCGCGCGTACGTGGCGTGACGTCGCCCGGGACGTCCGCTCGATCTACGCCGAGGTCGGCGTCGCTCGCGTCTCACGATGACTGCCTCGCGTCCTGCATCTGAGAGTTAGCGCGGATTCACCGAACGTCCCCGCCTGACGGAACCGAGTCGGCCCATGCGCGGGGTTCGACGGGGTGCGCGACGACCCGCGGAGGTCCCGATCGGGTCGATGCGGGGCCGACGATGGCTCCGAGAGCTCGGATCCGGCACCCCTGAGGGGCCGCGGCCGATCTCGGCGCAGGCTGACGCCAGCCCGGGAGCGGCAATCGGGCCGTCAGCGCCTGGTCAGGCGAGGAGCGGGATCGCCCGAAGGCGGGCCAGGGCTGTGCCGGCCCGACGGCAGGTGGTTGAGGCCCATCTCGTACTTCAGATCGCGGATCGCGTTCTCCGCGGGCGAACGGGAGCCTGCTGACGTTATCGAATGGTGTTGGCGAGCGGACGGTCAGTTCCCGAATGAGATCCGACGTCGTCAAGCCCGCCTCGTTCCGGTCCAGCAGCGCCAACGTCGGCAGCACTAGTTCGCGCTCGCTGTACTGAGTCACTGATCCTCCGTCTATGACAGCACGGCGAGATTGTCGCCCATCGCAATGGATCGCGAACCTCGGTCGGCGGATGTGAGCGGGCATGGTGGTCCTTCTCATGGGCCGTGCGGCCCTCGAATAGGGTCCATCCGACTCTCCAGTCATGGCGGGGCGTCGGTCCCAAGATGACTCCAGAAGCTGGCGGAAACCGCCGGCAAGCCTGTTGGAGTCACCGCCATGAGCCCACTCGCCGAGTCTGGAACCCCCACGACCTCCGTGGATGTCGCGGGTGACGTCACCGTAGCGTCGCGCTCGCGGGCGACAGGTCCTCCCGGCGTCGTCGCTCTGCCTCCCAGCCTTCCCGCCTTGCTCGCCGGACCGGAGACGCCCGAGCTCTCGCGGCGCGGGTTCCTCCGCGGCGCGGCGCTTACGGGCGTCGGCCTCGTCGGGGTAGGCGTCGTCGCCGCCTGCGCCCCGAATGTGGTCCCGTCGCTGGCGTCGACGCCCGCGTCCCCGACCCCGGGCGCCCCGAGCGCCGCCCCGAGCGTGGCGTCGTCGGCCTCTCCCGCCCCGTCCGGCCCGATCCCGCCCGGCTGGAGCGCGCACGATGTCAAGGCCCGTAACGTCGTCCGACGCTACATCGGCAACCTCGCGCCCGCGCTCAAGGACATCTACGGCGACGCGACGTTTGCGAAGCTGGCCGTGATCCTCGGTGCGGCGGACGGCTATCCCGAGCTCGGGATGAAGCCGGCGTTCGCCCAGGTCCCGCAACTGGTCCTCACAGACGTCCTCAACCCGCTGACCCCGGAGGTCGACGGTGACGTCAAGGTCTTCCGGCTCACGATCGACGAGATCCAGCAGCAGATCGTCGAGATGGAGGCCCCGTTGGCCGCATTCGGCTACAACAAGCAGACGCCAGGGCCAACGATCCGAGTCAACCACGGCGACAAGGTTCGGGCGATCTTCACGAACAACCTCAAGGAGACGACCAGCGTCCACTTCCACGGCGTCGAGTTCGACGACTTCTTCCAGGACGGCGTGCCCTTCGTCACTCAGCTACCGATCACCCCCGGAGAGACCTACACCTACGAGTTCACGGCGAAAACCGCAGGCTCGCTGATGTACCACTCGCACCACAACGCCACCGACCAGGTTGGCCGCGGCCTCCTCGGTGCGTTCATCGTGGAGCCGAAGGACAACCCGGTGACGTACGACCGGGAGTACATCTGGGTCTCCAACGATGTGCTCGGAGGGTTCACGATCAACGGCCACGGCTTCCCGGCTACGTTGCCGATCCTCGCAGCGGCCGGTGAGACGGTGCTGGTCAGGTTCATGAACGAGGGGAACATGATGCACCCGTTCCACAGCCACGGGTTCGTTATGAAGGTCATCGCACGCGACGGCCATCCCCTCGGCAGCGCGGCATTCGAGTGCGACACTCTGGGCGTCAACCCGGGCGAGCGCTTCGACGCCGTCATCAAGGCCGATCGGCCCGGCGTGTGGGCCTTCCACTGCCACATTCTGCCCCACGTCGAGGGGCCGAACGGCATGTTCGGCATGGTCACCACACTTATCGTCGTGCCCGAGAAGGCGCACGTCGACGCGATCGTCAACGCCATCGTCAGCTAGAGTCCGAACGGTCGCCCCGACGGCCGAACCGGCATGTTCAGCAGGGGCCATCCATGATCCGAGT
>JANOTJ010000454.1:0-3965 GCA_031416295.1 Chloroflexota bacterium | reverse complement strand
ATCGGGGTGATGTCTCCTCTACCACATCAATCCGGCTTCCTTGGGATCCCATCGCTCCGCGAGCAGGGTCACCTTGACATCGTGATCGACGACCGATTCGGCCTGTTCCTTGACCTGCGCGATCATCGAGCCCGCGTACGGGCAGAACGGGGTCGTCAGGATCATCTTGATCTCCGTCGAATCCGGGCCCAGCAGGATCTGCTTGATGAGCGCGAGCTCGACGACGTTCATCCCGATCTCGGGGTCCACGACGGCGCGCAGCGCGTCGAGGATGGCGAGTTCGGTGGCACGCCGCTCGGCATCGAAGACGGGCGCCTCCGCTGTGGCGGTCACGGTGTCGTTCGTGGTGATCTCAGTCATCGGCGATCGGTTCTCCAGGAGCTTGGGCTGGCCCAGAGCGTACCACCAGCCCGGATCGAGGCCCTCAGCCGACCTTGACCACGACACCCGCAGCCCGGTACTGGATGGGCAGCGCTGCGGCCTCCGCCTCGCTATAGCCCGGCCCGACAAGCGAGCCGTCGCGCTCGAAGAAGTCGGCGTAGCGCTCACGGTGATCCGCGGCGAAGGTGTACGCGGCGGCGATCCCCAGGGTTCGCAGCTCAGGATGGTCATTCAGGATGCGCGTCAGGTCATAGCCGTTGGAGCGCAATTCCAGGAGCTGGCGGACGGTCAGGCGTGAGCCGTAGCAGAATGGCTCGCCGTTGAGCACGAGCGGATCCTGTTGTACCCACTTGATGGTCATCGGTCGCCTCAGCCGCCCTTGTACAGGAACTGCACGAAGGCGTTCTTCCTGCGCGCGTCGCCGGCCAGCCGACGATGCCAGCGGTACTGGCCGATCGCGGCGTCCAGGGCCCGATCGGCAAAGGGCAGCTCGAGCGGCGCCAGGACGCTCGGGAAGGCCGCGCGCAGGCCTTCGCACAACGCGATGAGGTCGTCCAGCGGGACGCCCTTGCGCCGGTACATGGGCGAGGTCCAGTCGGCGTACTCGCTGGTCGGGGTCGTGTCGTCCGCGGCGACCGCAAGGGCCACTCGCTCGGCGAGGAGCTCGGCGTCGCGCAGGCGACTGCGCAGGCCGGTCTCATCGTTGCGCTGGCGCAGGGTCGGGTCGTGCTCGATCGCGACCTCGAGGGCCCGGGCGGCCAGGCGGGGCGCCGCGTCGCGGATCCGCCGGGCGGCATCCGGCAGCCCTGCGGTCAGGTCGAGCGGTGGCAGGCCGAGGCTTGGGTGGCTCACGGTCGAGAGTCTAGCGTCCGGGTACGATGCTCGTCATGACCAGTCCTGCCCAGCCGCCCGGCGAGCGCCGTCTCGATCGGCCACCTTCGGACCGCTATCGACCGGCCGTCGCGCCGCCCGGCGACGTGCCCACAGGGTCGGTGGCGCGAGCGTTCGCGCTCGGCGTTGCCGCGTCGATCTCATGGCTGCTGCTCACGGTCCTGCTGGGCGGCGTCGTGGCCCTCTCGACCGGGCTCATCGTGCTCGCCGCCGCAGCCGGCCGGGTCATCGCCCTGGCGGTCGCCTACGGCGGAACACCGACCGTCGCCGCGTCGACTCGCCGGGCGCTCGCCCTCGGCCTGGTCGTCGTCGGGTTCGCGTTCGGCCAGCTCGGCCTGTGGGGCTTCGCCAGGTTCGAGGGCGGGGTCCTCGCGCCCATCGAGTACCTCGCCGAGACGTTCGGGGTCGTGGTGCCCGTGCAACTGCTCGTGGCCGCGGCCGTGGCCTGGTGGACGGCCCGGTGACCGATGAGCGGGCGGGACTCCGGTTCCGCCGACCGACCGCGGGGGCGGGGCTCCGGTTCCGCCGTCCGACCGAGGGGGACCACGCCGGGGTGATCGCGGTCGTGGACGAGTGGTGGGGCGGTCGAGGCATGCGCGCGCTCCTGCCGCGCCTGTGGTTCCAGCACTTCACGGGCACGTCCTGGATCGCCGAGGATGACGCTGGACGCCTCGGGGGCTTCCTCGTCGCGTTCATCAGCCCGGACGCACCCGATACCGGCTACGTCCACATGATCGCCGCCGACCCGAACCGCCGGCGGTCCGGCATCGGCGCGGCGCTCTACCAACGAGCCTTCGCGGACCTCGCGGCCCTGGGTGCCCGACGGGTCGTGGCCATCACGTGGCCAGGCAATCGGATCTCCGTTGCGTTCCACCTCCGGCAGGGCTTCCGCGTGCTGACGTCGGCGGCGACCGTGCCGATCTACGGCACCCCGGCGACCCCCGACTACGACGGCGAGGGCGAGGACCGCGTCGTGTTCGTCCGCGACCTGTAGGCAGCCGAGCCGAGGTCGTAGCACAGGCCCTGGCGGTCCTGCGCTGGTATCCACGGAGCCCCGCGCGGCGCGACGCCCAACGCCGCGATGCAACGCCCGCGCCGCGACAGCGCGCGCCGCGACGCTGGAATTCCCTACCAGCACTAGTGGTGCTAGTAACCGTCGAATCCGAGGAGGTCCGGCCGTCCGCGGCCCGGCTCACGCACGGATCGGGCGCCAGAGATCCCGTCTGAGCCTCCGATCGCAGCGTAGTAGCACTGGTGGATCTGGTAGGGAATTTTGAAGTGGCCGAAGTGGCCGAAGTGGCCGAAGTGGCCGAAGTGGCCGAAGTGGCCCGGCTAGTTACTCGAGCCGAGGTCGGCGAGGATGCCGGCAGGCGTCAGTTGTTCGTGCAGCAGTCTCCCGAACCGATCGACCCGTTGCGCGGCGGGAACGGCGTCGAGCCAGCGGCGGAGCAGCGCCTCACCTTCGGCGTAGACGAAGACGTAGGTCCGCCAGAGCGGGTGTTCGATGAACTCGAGACGCTTCCGGGCGACCGTGGTGAGGTAGCCACCGGTGTCCCGAAGGTAGTCCAGGACCTCCTCGTGCGAGCGGCCGTCAGCGTGGCGCAGGAACGCGGCGTTGCCCCGGACGGCGGCCATCGCGCCGCGCGCCGGCGCGAGCGCAACGACCTTCTCGGCGACGGCCCGGCCTGCCCCGGGATCTGCCGAGAGCGCGAGCCCGGCACGCTCGAAAAGCTCGATCAACAGGCCAACGGCCTCGTCGGCCGGCACCGCGAAACGCGTGCCGATGTCGGCCAGGCCCTCGCTGATCGGACACTCGGGCGTGTTGATGAGCAGGATCGAGGACTCCAGGAGCCCTCGGTCGTCGACGAGGTCCGCCTCCTTCCAGGCGTGCTCGAGGTGGTGCCCGGGATACGTCTCGTGGGCGACGGTGTGGACGAGGTCGGGAGCGCGGACGGGCAGGTCGGTATTGACGGCCACGCGGCTGCGTCGGCCGCCGTCGTACCAGTTGTAGCCCGACCACGGCTGCCCGGTCACGAGGCGCACTCGCAGGTTCTCGCCGTCGGGCAGGCCGAAGTCCCGCGCCGCTCGCGTGCGAAAGCGCGCCACGAGCCAGTCGATGATCGTGGGCAGGCGCTCGGGCGGGATCTCGAGGCCGGCATCCCACGCCGCCAGTCGATCGTGGAGCGATCCGTCGCCCGGGAGCAGACGGTCGATCGCGGTGCGCGCGGCGGCGAATTCAGCCTCGGGCCGGCGCGGTGGCGCGAAGCCCATGCACCGCGCGACGTGGGCCTCGTATGGCAGCGGCTCGAGGGCGAGCGCCGCGCTCTGCGCTTCGAGGGCGACGAGCTGGGCATCGAACCATGCCCGCCGGCCGGGCTCGGCCACCTCGAGGGCCAGCCGTTCGCGCAGCGCGAGGGCGTCGTCGCGGAGGCTGGAGGGCGATCGACGCTGCTCCATATCCACCTGGGCCTTGATGCTCGCCGGGCCGAAGTACCCGTCGACGAGGCCCGGGATGTGCTGGTCGAGGCGCAGGCCGAGGAGCAGGTAGTCGCTGGCGATCGGGTCCGGGGCGGGCACGGTCCGCGTTCCGCCCACGGCCGGCACGGAGCGCCGCTCGCCGGCGGTCACCGACGCATGCGGTCGGGGCGCGGGGCGCGACGCTCCCCGTGGTGACGATGCGTGTCGGCCTCGCG
>JANOTJ010000453.1:0-1502 GCA_031416295.1 Chloroflexota bacterium | reverse complement strand
CCCGTCGGGCTCGTAGGCGCGTCGGAAGTCCGGGATCCGCTCCAGGAGCTCGGCGACCAGGGCCGGGTCCACCGGCTCGTCGATGCGATCGGTTGGCTCGATGCCGCTGGCATTGAAGCGCGCCTGCCAGGCGTGGGTCATGGTCATCACGATGTCGCCGCCGACGAGCTCGGTCCAGTGCAGGCGGTGTCGATACGCCGCGGCCAGCAGCCGCGTCCGGAAGCCGCGCTCCCGGTAGATGCCGTAGGCCCGCTTGAAGGCCGCGATGCCGGCCCAGTCCAGCGCGTTGGGGTCGACTGCGATCGAGTCGCGCTCCACCAGCGTCCGCATCCAGTCGTCGAGGCGCCCGACCATGATCGTGCACACCGGCGTGATCGCCGTCGCATCGCCGCCGCTCGCCGCGAAGGCGTCCAGCCCGCGCTCGACCGCCTCGGCCACGGCGATCGCCTGGGGGACCGTGAAGCACACCGTCGCGTTGATGCTCACCCCGGCCGCCGTTGCCTGCTCGATCGCCTGGATCCCGGCCCGCGTCGCCGGGAACTTGACCTGGATGTTCGGCGCGAGCGCGGCGAAGCGCAGGCCCTGGGCCAGCATGTGCTCGGCGTTCGAGTAGTCGGACGGGTTGGTCTGGAGCGACAGCCGACCCGCCCGACCCGCCTCGCGCACGAACACGGGCTCGAGCACCGCCGCGCCGCGGACGGCCATCGCCTCGATCAATGCCCATGTGAGATCCGTCTCCGTCCACGTCGGGTGCGCGGCCGCGAGATCCGTGATCCGCGGCGTCCAGTAGGCGCGATCCTTGCGCAGCACCTCGAGGACGATGCTCGGGTTCGAAGTGGCCCCGGTGGCGCCACGCGCGACGGCATACTCCAGCTCATCGATGGCGCACGAATCGTTCCAGACATCGGTCGGGCGCCCGGTCACCGTGCGCAGCAGCGGGGAGTCGATGAGGCCGTCGTGGACCTGTGCCGTCAACGTATCGATCCTCGTTGGGGTTCTCCTGCCGTGGCGCAGGAATCATAGTCGATGATCGATGACTCGCCCCCCTGGCGACGCTGAGCGGGATCCACGGCGACCCCTCGGAGGACCAGCCGCATCTCGATCTCGCGGCCGGCCAGGCCGGCGGCATCGCGGAGGCGCTCCGTTATACTCGGAGTATGAAGACGGCGGTATCTGTTCCTGACGATCTGTTCGCCCAGGTCGACCGGCTGGCTCAACGCTCGAGTCGCTCGCGGAGCGAGGTCTACAGTTCGGCCCTTCGTGAGTACATCGCGCGACATGTCCCCGACGAGGTCACGGCCGGACTCGACCGTGTCGTCTCCGATATCGGCGGCTCTGACGACACATCATTCGGGCAGGCTGCCGCGCGACGGACGCTCGCGTCGACCGAGTGGTGATCGCGCAGGGCGAGGTGTGGTGGGCAGACCTCGGCGAGCCAGCAGGGTCGGAGCCCGGGTTCCGCCGGCCCGTCGTCCTGGTCCAGGGTGAGGCGTTCAACCAGA
>JANOTJ010000452.1:0-12905 GCA_031416295.1 Chloroflexota bacterium | reverse complement strand
CGCCTCGTGGGACGCGGTCCAGCCGTGCACGTCGAGAACCGGTTCCCGGGCGGCGACATGAACGCCTACCTGACGTACGCGGCGATGGTCGGCGCGGGGCTCTACGGCATCGAGCACGGCCTGAAGCTGGAGCCTGAATTCTCGGGCAACGGCTACCTTGCGACCGGTCATCCGCGGATGCCGCGTGCGCTGTACGAGGCGATCCGGGAGCTGGAACAGTCGAAGGCCGCCCGCGAGATCCTTGGCGATGACGTCGTCGAGCACTACCTGAATGCCGCCCGCGTGGAGCAGGAGACGTACGACTCGGTCGTCCACCCGTGGGACCGCGAACGCTACCTCGAGCGCGGCTGACGCCGGTCGGGCGCTCTACGATGGGCGGCGACATGAAGGACCTCCGCCGACGCGTCGCCGAGCTCGAAACCCGCGAAGTCGAGCACACCAGGACCGAGCGGGTCCAGGACGCCCACTACCGGATCGCTGACGCGGCCAGTGCGGCCCCGGTCTAGGCAGTGACAGCCATGTCGACGGCCCCGTCGGCAGCGACGCCCGCGGTCTCGGGGGCCGCCGAATGACCCTTGATCCCGAGGCGATGGCCCGGTTGCTGGAGATCACCGGTGACGACGCCGCGTTCGTGGACGAGCTCATCGATACCTTCTTCGACGACGCCGCAACGCAGATCGCGGCCCTGCGCGTGGCCGCGACGTCCGGGGACGTCGCGGTTGTCGTCCGGCCGGCCCACTCGCTCAAGTCGAACAGCCAGAACGTGGGTGCCACGCTGCTGGCGGACCTGTGCCAGACCCTCGAAGCGGACAGCCGCGCAGGCGACGTCGGCGAGCTCCTGCCGCGAATCGCCGCCGTCGAAGGCGAATTCGAGGCGGTTCGGGCTCGGCTCCTCAGCGAGCGCGCCGCCCGCTGACGCCGCTCGTTCCGGCCTTACGGACCGGCAATCTCGCGCAGCCTGGTGGACAGATCGAGGTGACCGGCCGCCTCGGCCAGATGGGCCGCGGTCTCGCCAGCATCCGTCAGCGCCCCAGGGTCTGCTCCGGCGGACAGGAACAGCTCCGCCAGCTCGACGTCACCGGATTCGGCCGCCTCGTGCAGGGTCGTGAAGCCGCGGTGCTGCGTCGCGTTGACGTCCGCCCCGGCTGCGAGGAGCAACCGGCACACCTCGATGTGGCGACCGGCTGCCGCGGCATGGAGTGGCTGATTGGCAAACGCGTTGGTCCCGTAGGTCGATACGTCGGCGCCGGCCTGGACGAGCACGCGTGCCGCCTCAACCTTCCCAAAGAAGGCGGCCAGGTGCAGCGCCGTGAACCCGTCACCGGCCAGCGCCGTCACCCGCGAGGGATCCTCATCCAACCGGCTACGCAGGCGATCGATATGACCGAGCGCCGCCGCATCGAAGACGTCCGTCTCCGGATCGGCCGCCAACAGGGCGTCGAGCACCGCCCGATGTGACCGGTAGCGCGCGTGCAGCAGGGCGGACACACCATCCTCACCCCGCGTGTTCGCCAGGCCCGGATCGCCCATCACGAGGCGAGCCACGGTCTCCGCATCTCCGGCATCAACGGCAGCGATGAGATCGACGGCTTCAGCCATCGACGGACGATACATCCCCAAGCGGGACCCCGGCGTCAGGCGGGCGCCTCCGCCGGCACATCGCACCCATAGCGGATACGGACACCGGTCGAGCGGACCGGACCCTCGCCGCCTTCGAATGGCCGGAAGGCGAGGTCGGTTCCAAGGAAGTCCAGGCCCGGGACGAATGTCGAGAAGGGCCCACTCTTGACCGAGCCGTACTCGCGGACGTCGCCCTCGTATTCGCCGACGAACGCGGCGGCGGCGTCGATCCGGGCGATGCGCAAGCGGCTGTACGAGGCATCGACCACGAGCGACCCATCGCCGTCGGGCAACCTCGCGCTGATCCACGGCGCGTAGACCTCGCCATCGTCACTGCGCTCCAGGACACAGGTCGCCGCGCCTTCGAAGGCGAGTCCTGCAAGCGTATCGTCGAATTCGAGCACAAGGCGGCCCGCGACGACCTCCGGCCCGTTGGGGTCGACCGGTTCCGCCGGCCCCGCGGGCGGGGCGACCACCGGCGCGGCGCACGTCCAGCGGATCGTGCCCGACAGGAGATCGACCTCGCCTATACCGCCCTCCCAGACGTGCGGACCATCCGACTCCACGTCCGCCAGCCCGCGGAAGCGAACGTGCCCGAATGCGCCGTTCTCCGCGCGGTCCAGCCAATAGGTCGCCCCGGAAGCGAAACCGAAATGGGACGACCGCGCAAATGTCGCATCGCTCAGGCTCAGGCTCATTTCAAGCCCATCGTTGGTCGGGTTGCCCCACGACGCCGTGTTTACCGAGGCCTGAAGGAACGTGTCCGGGCCGATGGCGTGACGGGCATTGACGATTGTCCTCGTCACGCGCATCGGTTGATCGCCGGCGATGATCCAGACGCACGTGCCCGAGAGCGTGAAGGTGCGACCAATCGGGGCGTCCAGGTTCAGGAGCATCCGACCGGTGGAAACGCCGGGCACCGGTGGCGGTGGGGCTCCACAGCGCCAGCGCAGCGCGACCCGGATCTGTTTCGAACGTGGAAGGCCCTGGATCGGCGGCGAGCCGTCGTCGGCGATGGGCAACTCCCGCGCAGTCGTGGCGTCGGCCCGCCCGTCGGCGCCCGTGCCGGTGGCATCGATCTCCACCTGACCAGGGCTTGCCACAAAGGCGACATTGGGCCCAGGCTCGCCGGGCCATAGCTGGATCCGTGGCGGCTGCCCTTCCGGAAGGTCGAGGATGACTTCGACCGTCCGATCGGCGATCTGAGCCTCAAACATCTGCACCGCGAGCAGCCGATGCCGATCTGCTGACCACGTGCAGATGACTTCCCTCGATGACGGCGCGCCGCCGGCAAGGTCCAGACAGACCGTGCCCGTGCCCGGGCCCACGTTCGGATCCGTGCCGCCGCTCGATTCGGCCAGGACCATGTCGGTGGCGAATTCCCCGCGCAGAGCCGCCGGCTCGGGGCAGTCAAGAGGCGTCGGCATGGCGACGGCATCCGGGTCGAGGCGAGTGGGTTCCGTCGCCAGGGCACAACCGGCGACCATGACGACCATGAGGGCGCACCGGATCCTGCTTGAGGGAATAGTCCAGACTCGCATGGTCTCCTCTGGGTCGGCATCGATCGCTTGGGGACGTGACGCCTCGCCGCCGTGTGACGGCGCGGGTACGATGCACGTGACGTAGCCCCCGATGAGGAACAGATGCCGATGCGACTCGCCGACAAGGTCACCATCATCACCGGCGGGGGTGGCGGCATGGGCCGGGTCGCGGCCCGGATGTTCGCCCGCGAGGGCGCCCGGGTCGTGGTCGCCGAGTTCGGTGCGGCGGCGGGGCTCGAGACCGTCGCGCTGATCGAGGCCGAGGGCGGCCAGGCCACGTTCGTCAGGGTGGATGTCAGCAAGGAAGCCGACGCGAAGGCGATGGTCGATCACGCCGTCACGACCTATGGGCGCCTGGACTGCCTGTACAACAACGCGGGCGTCATGCCCGAGGCCGACCACAGCGTCATCGACACGGACCCCGACGTCTGGGACCAGGTGATGGCCGTCAACGTCCGCGGCGTGTACCTCGGCTGCAAGTACGCGATCCCGGCGATGCAGGCGGCCGGTGGCGGCAGCATCATCAATATCGCGAGCTTCGTGGCCATCGTCGGCTGCTCCGTGCCGCAGGATGCGTACACCGCGTCCAAGGGTGCGGTCCTCTCGCTCACCCGCAGCCTGGCCGTCCAGTTCGGCCCGGACGGGATCCGCACGAACGCGATCTGCCCGGGCCCCATCGAGACGCCGCTGCTCATGGACTGGCTGCTCAAGGATGAGGCCGCCAAGCAGCTTCGACTCGCGCGCAACCCGACCGGTCGGTTCGGCAAGCCGGAGGAGATCGTGCATATGGCGGTATACCTCGCCTCGGACGAGTCGCGCTTCACCAACGGGGCGTCGCTCGTCGTGGACGGCGGCATCACCGTCAACTACTTCTGAGCGACGAGGGCACGATGGCGCGACCGACGGAGGCAGCATCGGACATGGCCAGTGGACGGATCGCCATCGGCATCGATGTCGGTGGCAGCGGCGTCAAGGCCGCGGTCGTGGACACCGAATCCGGGCGCCTGCGCTCGGAGCGCCTGCGCGTCCCGACGCCGAAGCCGGCGACGCCGGAGGCGATCAGCGCCGCCATCGGACGACTCGTTCGGCGTCTCGCAGCGTCGAGCGGCATCTCGGCCAGCGCACCCGTCGGCCTGGGGCTGCCCGGCGTGGCCATCGATGGTCGGCTGCGGTTTGCTGCCAACATCGATCCGACATGGATCGACTATCCGATCGCGGACAGGCTCTCGAAGTCGCTGAAGCGCCCGGTGTCCATCGTCAACGACGCCGATGCCGCCGGGATCGCCGAGATGCGCTTCGGGATCGGCGCGGGCAAGGACGGCGTCGTGATCTTCCTGACCCTGGGCACGGGCGTCGGCTCCGGGGTGTTCGTGGACGGGACGCTCGTGCCCAACACGGAGTTCGGGCAGATGGAGATCCGTGGGCGGGCCGCCGAACGGCGCTCGGCCTCGGCTTCACGCGTGCGCCGGGGCCTGTCCTGGAAGGCCTGGGCGATGGACCTCGATGAGCACCTCCAGCGCATCGAGGACCTGATGTGGCCCAACCTCATCATCCTCGGCGGCGGGGTCAGCAAGAACGCCGACAAGTTCGTGCCGAAGCTGACCCGCCGGACGCCGATCGTGGCCGCCAGCCTGCGCAACGATGCGGGCATCATCGGGGCCGCCGTGGTGGCCGCGGAGGGCCTGACCGACGCGAAGACCACGCGCGACGACCTGCCCGTGCGCCTGGCGCTCGAGCCACTGCCCGGGTCCTGAGCGCGGTTCCCAGTGCTCGATCAGCTGACGCTCCCGACCTTCGAGCTCTCGGACGAACTCCGCTTCATCCTCGACCTCGGGGTCGCCGTGGCCGCTGCGCTCGTCGGTGGCGCGATCGCGGTCCGTCTGCGCCAGCCGGCCATCGTCGGCTATCTCGTCGCGGGAATCGCCATCGGCCCGGGCACCCCGGGCTTCGTCGGCGACGTCGAGCGGATCTCCGTCCTGGCCGACGTGGGCGTCGTGCTGCTCCTTTTCGCGCTCGGCGTCGAGTTCTCGATCCGCGAGGTGCGCAGGATCCGGGCGGTCGCGCTGCCCGGCGGCGTCGCCCAGATCGCGATCGTCGTGGTGACGGGCTCGGTGGTCATGGTCGTCCTTGGCTCGGACCTGCGGGAGGCCCTGCTGATCGGCATGTGCCTGTCCATCTCGTCCACGCTGGTCGTGCTCAAGACGCTCCTGGACCGGGGCGAGCTGGACAGCCTGCACGGCAAGACGGCCATCGGCTGGACCATCGTCCAGGACATCGCGACCATCGTGTTCATCGTTGCGCTGCCGCCCCTGGCCGGCGGGGACATCGTCGGACCATTTGCACTCGCCCTGGTCAAGGCCACCATCTTCCTGGGCCTCGCCTACGTGGTCGGGACGCGCCTCCTGCCGTGGCTCTTCGCAACGGTCGCACGGCTGGGCTCCAACGAGCTGTTCCTGCTGGCTGTCGTCGCCACGGCGCTGCTGACGGCCTTCGTGTCCAGCGCCGTCTTTGGGCTGTCGCTCGCCCTGGGCGCGTTCGTGGCCGGACTGGTGGTCAGCGAGTCGGACCTGTCCCACCAGGCGGCCGCCGAGGTGACGCCGTTCCGCGACCTGTTCGCGGTCCTGTTCTTCGTCTCGGTCGGGATGATCGTGGACCCAGGCGCGCTCGTCGCCGACATCGGCCTGGTCGCCCTGCTGGTGGTCCTGGCGGTCGCCGGCAAGGGCATCGTCACGGCGCTCCTCGGACGAGGCCTGGGGCTGCCCGGCCGTTCCGCGATCCTGCTCGGGGCGACCATGGCCCAGGTCGGCGAGTTCAGCTTCATCCTCGCCGAGGACGGCCTGGATCTCGGGCTGATCAGCACCCGTGCCTACAATTTGGTCTTGGGCACGGCGGTGGTGAGCATCCTCGTCGGTTCCCTCGCGACCCGGGTCGCCGATCGCCTGGTATCCCTCGTGGAACGGGGCGGCTCCGCGCGTCCCATCGAGCCCATCGCGGCCCTGGACGTCGTCCAGTCGCGCAGTGAGGCCTTCCGGGACCCGGCCGACGAGGCACGCCGCCCGTCCGTGGTCGTGCTCGGGGCTGGCCGCGTCGGGCGCGTGGTGATCAAGGCCGTGCGTCGGCGCGGCTTCCGATGCGTCGTCGTCGATCGCGATCCGCGACGCCTGGAGGGCGCGGCCGCGCTGGGCGCCAGCACGGTCTTCGGCGATGCGGCGAACCCGGAGATCCTGCGTCGCCTGGGCCTTGACCATGCCCACATCATGGTCCTCGCCATCGGCGATCCGCTGACCGGGCGACTGGCCACGGAACGGGCACTCCGGCTGAACCCGCGGCTGTCCATCGCCGCTCGCGCCCGAGGCCTGCGCGAGATTGAGGCGCTGCGCCGCCTGGGCGCCGGACGGGTCGCGGATCCGGAGGCCGAGGCCGCCGTCGAGCTGGCCCGCCACGCGCTCCAGCGGATGGGTGTCTCCAGCGCTGAGTTGAACGGCATCGTCAGCGGCCTGCGCCGCGACGTCTACGGCCTGGATGGGCGCTAGTCCCGTGCCGACGCTGCGCCTGCTGGCCTACCTCGGTACCGACGCCGATGTCGTCGCGACCGCCATCGCGCGGGGTCTGAGCGACGCGCTGGGCATCCCGGTACTTGCCGACACGGGACAGTCGTGGGAGGACCGTCGCGGCGCCATCGAGCGTGGTGACGCCGACATCATGTGGATATGCGGGCTCGCCACCGTGGAGGCCCTGGACTCCGGTCGTCTCGACGCCGAGATCGTCGCCGCCCCCATCCACGAGGGCCGCACCCGGCCCACATATCACTCGGTCGTCATCACGCGACGTGACAGCAGCCCGCGACCTGGCGACGGGCCGGCCGACCAGTGGCTCAGCGGCACCCGCCTCGCCATCAACGGGCCGACCTCGTGGTCCGGCTACCACGCCCTCCGCGTGCACGTTCTCGAGCGCGGCACGCCGACCACCGGATTCCGTTCCGTCACCGAGACCGGTGGCCACGCGGCGTCGATCGAGGCGGTGCTGGCCGATCGTGCGGATGTCGCCGCGATCGACGACACGATCTGGCGTCGCTGGTCGGAGCGGGATCCCAGGGTCCGCGACCTTGTCGTCGTCGACCGGACGCGAGAGTGGCCGGCGCCCCCGTTCTCGGTGGCTCGGGCGCTGGACGAGCGCCTGCGCCGCGCGATCGCCGACGCGCTGGTCGTACTGACCCCAACCGGACTCAGCGCGATCGTCCCGGCGGTTGACGCCGACTACGACCCCATCCGCATTGGCATGCGCGCTGCCTGCGACGTGCCCTGGTGAACCGGCCCTGCCCATCGGGGCAGCACGCCGCACGAGCCCGATCGACGACCGCGAGCGTATCATCGAGACCCTTTCTGAGCCCTGCCCATCCCGAGCGAGGACCACTGCGATGGCCACCGACGCAAGCACCCTGACCCCGACCAGCGCCCGGATGGTCATCGGCGGGGAGTCCGTCGATGCCGCCGACGGCCAGACCTTCGAGATCGTCAACCCGGCCCACGGCCGGGTCATCGGCACGGCCCCGCAGGGCGGCCCGGAGGACGTGGACCGCGCCGTCGCGGCGGCCCGTCAGGCGTTCGACGACCCGAAAGGCTGGTCGCGCTGGGCCGCCAGCAAGCGCGGCCGTTCGCTGGCCAGGCTCGCGGCGCTGATCAAGGAGCACACGGACGAGCTCGCCTGGCTGGAGAGCCGCAACGTCGGCAAGCCGATCAGCGGGGCCCGCGGCGAAGTGACCGGAGCATCGCTCGTCTTCGACTACTACGCGGGCGCCGCGAACAAGGTCTTCGGCCAGACCATCCCCGTCTCCAAACCCGGCCTGGACCTGACCCTGCGCGAGCCGATCGGCGTGGTCGGGCTCATCGTGCCCTGGAACTTCCCGCTGTTGATGGCCAGCTGGAAGGTCGCGCCGGCGCTGGCCGCGGGCAACACCGCGATCCTGAAGCCCGCCAGCTACTCCCCGTTGACGGCGATCCGGCTCGGCGAACTGGCCCTGGAAGCGGGTATCCCGGCCGGCGTCCTCAACATCCTCACGGGTCCCGGCGGTTCGGCCGGGGCGGCCCTGGCGGCCCACCCGGGCGTCGGCAAGATCGCCTTCACCGGTGAGACCACGACCGGCCAGGAGATCATGCGCCTGGCCGCCGGCAACATCAAGAAGATCTCGCTGGAGCTCGGCGGCAAGAGCCCGAACATCGTCTTCGCCGATGCGGACCTCGAGAAGTTCGCCCGCGAATCGCCGTCCAGTGTCTTCGACAACACGGGGCAGGACTGCTGCGCGCGAAGCCGCATCCTCGTCGAGCGCAGCGTCCACGAGCGCGTCGTCGAGCTGTTCGCGGCCGCAACCCGGAACGTGAAGGTCGGCGACCCGGCCGACGAGGCGACCGAGGTCGGCACGCTGGTCAGCTTCAAACAGCGCGACCGGGTCAAGGACTACATCGAGATCGGCCTTGGCGAAGGCGCAACGCTCGTCGTGGGCGGCACGGCGCCCGATGATCCGGCCCTCGCCGACGGCGCCTATCTCCTGCCGACGATATTCGATGGCGTGGACAACGACATGCGCATCGCCCGCGAGGAGATCTTCGGCCCGGTGGTCAGCATCATCGCCTTCGACACGGAGGAGGAGGCGCTGCGCCTGGCCAATGCGACGCCGTACGGCCTGTCTGGCTCGATCTGGAGCCGCGACATCGGCAAGGCCCTGCGCGCGGCGAAGGCCCTCCAGGCCGGCGTCATCAGCGTCAACTCCAACAGCTCGGTCCACACCGAGGCGCCGTTCGGCGGCTACAAGATGTCGGGCATCGGGCGTGAACTCGGGATGGGCGCCCTGGACCTGTACCTGGAGACCAAGAACGTTTTCATCGACATCAGCTGAGCGTCGCGAGCCCGCCGTCGTCGGGCTCGAGCCGGTCGTCGTTCCCGTCCGGCCGGTTGGCGGCCGCCATCGATGGCGCGAACGCGCGGCGATCACGTTGGGTGGCATGCTCGCGGCAGGTCTCGTGACCGCCGGGATCCTGGGCGGGTCCACCAAACCGGACACGTCGGCTCGCGTCGCGATCGAACCTGACGCCAGCGCCGTGCCGGCCCCGGCGGTACGAGCGGCCGTCAACATCGAGCCCGAGCAGGCACTCGTCGTGACCCTGCCGGCGCACTCCGGCGACGAGATCACGACCCGTCAGCTCATCGTGACCGGATACGTCGTCGGTGAGCCCGTGCCCATCCGGATCTCGCTCCAGGGTCGCCGCGAACGCGAGATCGACGCAGTGACCATCGACCCGACCCGCTCGCCGGAGGTCACCCGACCGCAGCGCGCCGGTCGCTTCCGGGTCGTGTTCGATCTCCCCAACCCACGACCCAACGGAACGATGGTCGTCGAGATCGTGCTCCTCACGCCGGACGGCCGGGCCTTCGACATGACCAGGCGAAGGGTCCGCATCGGCGCGATCGCCCCGCTCGCAGGCGAGCCCGAGTCCCGCGGCGCCAGGCTTCCCTAGCCACCTACGACCTCGTGCGGCCACTCGAGATCCGGTCGGCGCAGGGCGAGCCAGTCGCGCAGCGCCCAGGTCGTGGTCGCGAAGGCAAGCGTCGGCCACGGGATGGCATCCGGGGTGAAGGACGCGATCTCGAGGGCTTCGGGGGTCGGCGCCGCAGTCCCGCCGACGACCTGTGCCTCGAACACGATGGTCACGACGGCCGCCTCGAGACGCGTGTACAGCCCGATGATCGCTCCCGGTTCGACCAGCAGCCGGGTCTCCTCGAACGTTTCGCGAATGGCTGCCTGGTTGACCGTCTCATCGACTTCGAGGAAGCCACCAGGCTGCGCCCACAGGCCGAGCCCAGGCTCGATGCCCCGGCGGATCAGGACGATCTCGCCGGCGTCGGTGATGGGCAGCGCCGTCACGACGAGGCGCGGGTTGACGTAGGCAATGTGACCGCAGGCCAGGCAGGACAGTCGGTGGCGATCCTCGCCCGACACTTCGCCGAAGCGCAGCGCGGCCCCGCAGTTGGTGCAGAAGTTCAGCGACTGGGCCATCCAGCGAGGCACGCCGCGGCCTGACGACAGATCGGTGGACCGACCATCCCGACCGCGCTCGAATACCTGATCGCCCACGACGCAGTCAGGCCAGCAGGACGGCGACCGAGGCCGCGATCAGGGCGCCGAGCCCGACCAGGCTCACGGCGACCCAGGCGAGGCGGAACGTGCCCTTGACCCGATCCACCGGCATCCACGCCCAGGCCGAGCGCCAGATGCGCAGGATGGCGTCCGCGGTCGTGACCACCAGGAGCGGCCCCCCGATGACGACCAGCACCTTGATCAGGGCGTTGTCGATGGCCACGCCGAGGTTGAGTGCCGTGATCGCCACGAAGCCGCAGATGAGCACCGGCACGGACAGGTTGATGTAGTGGCGCTGGAGCGGCGTCGGCGCGACCTCGGGCACGGAACGGGGTGGCAGGCCCTGCAGGGAGGGCGGCAGATGGGCGTCACGGCCAAGGCCGCCGGTCGCTGCGCGGACGGGGCCGCCGGCCGGGACGCGGACAGGCTCGCGGACCGCCTGGCGGTCCAGGACCGGCATCCCGGCTTCCCAACGTTCGTCATCCGTGGTCACGTCCGGGAGTGTAGCCCGCGTCGCGCGGGTCAGAGGAAGCGCTCCTCGGGTGCGTCGCCATCCTCGACCACGACCGTGCACGTCGGACAGAACCAACGAGCTTCGAGCGCCGTGCCGCAGGTCGCATGTCGCAGCGGCTCGACATCGCCCGTCCCGCGGCCGCCCCAATCGGCCAGCAGCCGGACCGCCGAAGCCAGCTCGCGGCCATCCTCGGTGAGCTCGTAGGCGAACCGCGTCGGGCGCTCCTGGTAGGGCGACGAGCGCAGGATGCCGGCCCGCTCCAGGCGGCGCAGTCGATCGGTCAGGATGTTCGGAGCGATACCGGTGACGGTGTCCGCGACCTCGCCGAACCGACGCGGACCGTCGAGCAGGGCCTCGACGACCAGCAGGCTCCAGCGATCACCCACGCGATCGAGGGCGCGCGCAAGCGCGGATGGCGCAGCGGCGGTCGGGGGGTCGGTGGCGGGAGGGTCGGACATCGATGGCGATGGTACGCGCTGCCGGGGGTTGCGTATCAAGGTAGTCCGTAGTAACTTGCAAGTCACAAGTCACCCTCCTCACCCTGATCCGGAGTCGCCCCGACATGACCGCCATCGAAGAACTCTCCTCAGCCGTCGCGGCCGTCGCCGCGACCACCACCTCGTCCATCGTCGGGATCGGTCGCAACGCGCGCGGCTCGGGCGTCGTCATCGCCGACGGTCAGGTCCTGACCAACGCCCACAACCTGCGCGGCGGCGAGGTGACCGTCACCTTCGCCGATGGCCGCTCGACGCGTGGCGCGGTGACTGGCGTAGATCCCGACGGCGACCTCGCGGTCGTCAGCGTGGACACCGCCGGCACGACCCCGATCGCCTGGCCGGCTCCCGCCGACGGCGCGCCCGGGATGGGCGTGGGGACCGCCGTCTTCGCCGCGGCCGCGACCGCCGGTGGCGGCGTGCGGGTGACCTTCGGCCTCGTGTCGGCCGTGTCACGGGCCTTCCGTGGGCCCGGCGGCCGGCGAATCAGCGGCAGCCTGGAGCACACGGCCCCGCTCGCGCCGAGTTCGTCGGGCAGCGCCCTGGTGGACGCCTCCGGGGCGCTCCTCGGGATCAACACGAACCGCATCGGCGAGGGCTTCTACCTGGCCCTGCCCGCGGACGCGGCACTGCGCGCTCGCGTCGATGCGCTGGGTCGTGGCGAGTCCGTGGATCGACCGCGTCTGGGCGTGGCCATCGCACCGTCGCACGTCGCTCGGCGCCTGCGTCGCTCGGTCGGCCTGCCCGACCGGACCGGCGTACTGGTCCGCGGCGTCGAGGACGGCTCGCTCGCGGCTGCCGCCGGCATCGAGGCCGGTGACCTGATCGTCCGAGCTGGTGACCGCGACATCGCGGATGGCGACGACCTCCACGAGGCACTTGGCGTCCTGCACCAGCCGTTCGATATCGGGGTGGTCCGTGGCGCAGACGAGAAGTCCCTCACGGTGGGCGCACCGGGCGAGTCTGACGCGGGCGGCGCGGACGAAAGTGCCCAGGGCCGCACCCCGGGCGACGCCTGAGCCATCGCGTACCCCGACCACGGCGGCCCGGCTACCATCCCGGCATGCCGCACGTCGCCCGCCTGTCCATCGCCCCAGTCAAGAGCCTCGGCCTCCTCCACCCCGACAAGGTCGACCTGACCGAGCACGGCGTTGCCGAGGACCGACGCTTCTACCTGATCGACGGCACCGGGCGCCTGATCGACCGCCTACTCATCGGCCGATTGGTCCAGGTCGCGGCCTGGACCGATCCACAGGCGACGACGCTGCGGCTCACGTTCCCGGACGGCCGGGTCGTGGACGGACCGGTCGTGGACGGACCGGTCGAAGCCGGCGCCGCCGTGACGACGCCGATGTACGGCCGCAGCGTGGAGGGCCACGTCATCAGCGGCCCGTTCGCCGAGGCGTTGACGGCCTTCGCCGGTCGCGAGGTCCGCCTCGTCCGCACGGATCGAGCGGGCGGCAGCCGGGATCATCACCCGGCCACGCTCATGAGCGACGGATCGCTTGATCGCCTCGGCCAGCATCTCGGCGTCGGCCAGGTGGATGGCCGCCGTTTCCGGATGCTGATGGAGCTCGAGGGTGGCGTCGCGCACGAAGAGGACG
>JANOTJ010000451.1:0-6010 GCA_031416295.1 Chloroflexota bacterium | reverse complement strand
GCCCGGCCGATCCGCCAGCGCACCTCGGGGTTGAACGACGGCCTGCGTGAGGCCCGAGCGGAGGCGCTGGCCGCCGGCGCTGACGCGATCCTGATCCTGCCCATCGACCTGCCGCGGATCACCCCGGAAGACATCGAGGCGGTCGTCGCGCCGCTCCAGCTCGGTGCGCGGCCGATGGTCGTGATCGTGCCCGATCGGCACGGCCGTGGCACGAATGCGCTCGTGCTCGCCCCGCCGGACGCCATCGACGTGTGCTTCGGTGGCGACAGCCGGTCGGCGCATGCCGGGGCGGCCGTGGCGGCTGGTGCCCGGCTGGTGGAGCTCGGCGGACCGATCCGGCTGGATCTCGACACCCCGGACGACCTCGTCCTTGCCGAGTCCGCCGACCCGGAGCTCGCCCGTGGCTGACGGCCGGATCGAGGCCATCGCGGTCCCTGGTCTCGGCGAGATCGTGCCGGGCGACGACCTGCCGGCGCTCATCGCCGAGGCCGTGGCGGCAACCGCGGACGTCCTGCCGCTGCGCGATGACGACGTCCTCGTCGTGACCCAGAAGGTCGTGAGCAAGGCCGAGGGCGCCATTGAGGACCTCACGACGGAAAAGCCGCGACCCGAGGCCGTGGCCTTCGCCGAGCGCTGGGATCGCGACGCCCGCCAGGTCGAGGTCGTCCTGCGCGAGGCTCGTCGCGTCGTGCGCATGGCCAACGGCGTGATCATCACCGAGACTGCGCACGGCTTCATCTGCGCCAACGGCGGCATCGATGCGTCCAACGTCGGCCCGGCGTCGGGGAGCATCGTCACCCTGCTCCCGGTGGACCCGGATGCGTCCGCCGATGCGATCCGGGCGGCGATCGGGGCACGCCTCGGCGTCGATCTGCCGGTCATCGTCAGCGACAGCTTCGGGCGGCCGTGGCGCTACGGCATCACCGACGTCGCCATCGGCGTCTCCGGCCTGTTACCGCTCGATGACCTGCGCGGCCAGCCCGATGCCGACGGCCGGGTGATGCGCTCGACGATCCGGGCCGTCGCCGATGAGCTCGCGAGCGCCGCGGAACTGGCCCTGGGCAAGACCGCCGGCCGGCCCATCGCGCTCGTTCGTGGCGCCACGTTCCAGCGTGGCCCCGGCCGCATCGCCGACACGCTCATGCCCGCGGAGACGGACCTCTTCCGCTGATGCCGGCCGTTGCGCGGGCAACGGCTGCTTGACGTACGCTCCGCGTCCCATGAAGGTCGGCCTCCAGATCAGTTCGTTCACGTGGCCCGGTGGGCCCGACGCGATCGCCCCCACGCTTGCCCGGATCGTCCGCCAGGCGGACGACGTCGGCTTCGACTCGATCTGGGTCATGGACCATTTCTTCCAGATCCGGGGCGTCGGCCGCCCCGAGGAACCCATGCTCGAGGGCTGGACGACACTCGGGTTCATGGCCGCGCATAGCACACGTGCCCGCCTCGGGCTGATGGTCGGCGGCGTCCACTACCGCGACCCGGGCCTTTGGATCAAGGCGGCGACCACTCTTGACGTGCTGTCCGGCGGGCGCGCCTGGCTGGGCATCGGGGCCGCCTGGAACGAGGACGAGTCGCGCGGTCTCGGCTTCCGCTTTCCGCCCCTCGCCGAGCGCTTCGAGCAGCTGGAGGACACGCTTCGGATGGCCCACGGGATGTGGTCCGGCGAGCGCGGCACTGACGAACCGATGGACGGCCATCACCTGCGGGCGGCGCGCCTCCTGAACTCACCCCAGTCGATCTCACGGCCGAGGGTCCCGATCATGGTCGGCGGCGGCGGCGAGAAGAAGACCCTGCGCCTGGTCGCCCAGTACGCCGATGCCTGCAACGTCTTCGGCACGCCGGAGGCCATCGCCCGCAAGTACGCGATCCTCGCCGAGCATTGCGCCACGGTCGGGCGCGACCCCGACGAGATCGAGCGCTCGACACTCCAGACCGTGAACGTGACAACCGACGGCGGGCGCGGATCGGAGACCGCCGGCCAGGTCATCGAGCGCTTCGGCGACCTGTCCGATGCCGGCGCCCAGCACGTGATCTTCAGCACGACGGATGTCTTCGACCCGGACCGTCTCGAGGCCCTCGGTCGCGACGTCCTGCCGGCGCTGCGCTCACTCTAGCGACGATGAGCTGCGGGCCGCCTCACCATACCCCCCAGGGGTATCGGCCGCTCAGTGATAGGATACGTACATGAAAGACGACGCCAACCCGTTCGGGGGCTTCTCCATCGCGATGATCGACGCCCCGGCCGACGGCGCTGCCGTGACCGCCACGGGTGGACCGAGCACCATCGCCAGCGCCGAGGGTCGGGTGGACGCCAAGATGGTCATCATCGGCTCTGGACCGGCCGGCTTGACCGCGGCCATCTACGCGGCTCGGGCCAACCTTGAACCGGTCGTGCTGGCGGGCTCGACACCCGGTGGCCAGCTCATGCTCACCTCGGACGTGGAGAATTACCCGGGCTTCGCCGAGGGGATCCAGGGTCCGGAACTGATGGCCGCGATGCGCGCCCAGGCCGAACGGTTCGGCTCCAGGCTCGTGGATGTCGACATCGATCGGGTGGACTTCTCCGGGCGCCCGTTCCGGATCTGGGCGCGCGGCACGGAATACCGCGCCCAGTCCGTGATCGTCGCCACCGGCGCCTCGGCGTTGTGGCTGGACCTTCCCAGCGAGACTCGCTTGCGCGGTCGTGGCGTGTCTGCCTGCGCGACGTGCGACGGCTTCTTCTTCAAGGATCGCGAGATCGCGGTGGTCGGCGGTGGGGACACGGCCTTCGAGGAGGCGACCTTCCTGACCCGCTTCGCGACCAAGGTCCACCTGCTCCATCGCCGAGACACCTTCCGGGCGAGCAAGATCATGGTCGATCGAGCGCTCGCCCACCCCAAGATCGAGGTGCACCTGAACACCGCGGTCGAGGAAGTCCTTGGCGAGACGAAGGTGGAGGGCCTCCGGCTGCGTGACACGAAGTCGGGCAAGGAAACGGAGATGCCCATCGAGGGCCTGTTCATCGCCATCGGCTACGTGCCTAACACGGAGGCGTTCCGCGACTGGCTCGAGGTGGACGACAAGGGCTATCTCGTGGTCCACGACGAGACTGGCTCCAGGGTCGACGGCGTATTCGTCGCCGGCGACGTGCACGATCATCGCTATCGCCAGGCAGTGACCGCCGCGGCGGACGGCTGCAAGGCCGCCATCGACGCGGAGCGCTGGCTGGAGGCGCAGGGCATCACCGAGGCCGCGACCGCCACCGCGTGGTGAGTGCATGAGTTTTCCGCGTGGCGGCACGCGGGCCGCCACCGGTGGCGTCGGCCGGGGCGGACGCGGCACGGGTGGTGGTGGCCGAGGCGGCCCATTCGGCGGGGGTCCATTCGGTGGCGGACCAGCGGCCGACTTCGAGCCCGTTCCCAGGGAGCGTCGGGGCGCGACCATCCGGCGCATCGTCGCGTTCTTCCGGCCCTACCGGAGGCAGGTGAGCGTTGTCCTCGTGGCCATCCTCGCCACGAGCCTCATCGGACTCGCCAACCCGTACCTGCTCAAGCTGCTCATCGACGAGGCGATCCCGAAGCGCGACTTCTTCCTGCTGAACCTGTTCGTCGGCCTGATGGTCATCCTGCCCATCTTCACCGGGCTCATCGGCGTCGGCCAGTCGTACCTCAACAACCTCATCGGCCAGAACGTCATGCAGGACCTGCGTGGCGCCCTCTACGCACACCTCCAGCGGATGCCGCTGCGGTTCTTCACGGAGACCCGCACGGGCGAGATCCAGAGCCGCCTGGCCAACGATGTCGGCGGCGTGCAGTCGGTCGTCACGGACACCGCGAGCTCGGTGACCAGCAACGTGGCCGTGGCGCTCAGCACGGTCGTGGCCATGCTCCTCATCGACTGGCGGCTGACCGCCCTGTCGCTGGGCATGCTGCCGTTCTTCATGTACCTGACGTTCCGCGTGGGCAAGGTCCGCCGGGAGGTCAGCACGGAGACCCAGAAGTCGCTTGCCGAGATGTCCGCCCTGACCGAGGAGACGCTCAGCGTCAGCGGCATCCTGCTGTCCAAGACGTTCGGCCAGCAGGCCAACTCGATCAAGCGCTTCCGCGGCCTGAACGCAAGGCTCGCCGCGCTCCAGATTCGCCAGGCGATGGTCGGGCGCTGGTTCTTCATGATCATCGGTACGATCTTCAGCATCACCCCCGCGTTCGTGTACTGGCTCGCCGGTTTCCTGGCCATCCAGGGCGACCCGAGCGCCCCGACGATCGGTGACATCGTCGCCTTCACCACGCTCCAGTCGCGGCTCTTCTTCCCGCTTGGGCAGCTGCTCAGCGTCCAGGTCGAGATTCAGGGCGCGCTCGCGCTGTTCGATCGGATCTTCGAGTACCTGGAAATGGACCCGGAGATCGTGGATGCGCCCGATGCGGTGACCCTGGACCACGACACGGTGCGCGGGCATGTGCGCTTCCACGATGTCCACTTCCGCTACCCGACGGAGGCCGTGCCGTCATCTCGGGCGCTCGCGGCGATCGCCGACGGGCACCTGCATCCGGCGAGCGACGACGGCGTAGCCGTGCCGCTTGCCGCCACCGCGACGGACGGGCTGACCGCCGGCGCAACGGACGGGCTGACCGCCGGCGCGCTGCCGACCATCCAGATCACACCCGCCTTCGCGCTCGAGGGCATCGACTTCGAGGGGCAACCCGGCGAGCTCGTTGCCCTCGTCGGGCCGTCGGGCAGTGGCAAGACGTCCACCACGTACCTCATCCCGCGGCTGTACGACGTGGACGGCGGCGCGGTCGAGATCGACGGCATCGACGTCCGGCGTATCGCGCTCGCGTCGCTCGGCGAGATCATCGGTGTGGTGACCCAGGAGACGTACCTGTTCCACGCGTCCGTGCGCGACAACCTGATGTATGCGAAACCCGAGGCGACGCAGGCGGAGCTGGAGGCGGCGGCCCGCGCCGCGGCGATCCACGACCGCGTGATGGATCTGCCCGAGGGCTACGACACGATCGTCGGCGAACGCGGCTACAAGCTGTCCGGCGGCGAGAAGCAGCGCATCGCCATCGCCCGGGTGCTGCTCAAGGACCCGCGCATCCTTATCCTGGACGAGGCGACATCAGCGCTGGACAGCGTGTCGGAGCGCGTCATCCAGGCCGCCTTCGAGCGGCTGATGGAGGGGCGCACCACCATCGCCATCGCCCATCGCCTGTCCACGATCCTGCGCGCCGACCGGATCCTCGTCTACGACCGCGGCCGGATCGTCGAGCGCGGCACACACGCGGAACTCCTGGCGGAGGGCGGGCTCTACGCTCGGCTGTACCGCGAGCAGTTCCTGTCCGACAGCGGCGCCGGCGGGGCGATGGCCGCGGCCAGCATCTAGTATCAAGGTCCCATGCCCACCCACAAGTCCGTCCATCTCACCCACCAGGGCGACATGCACTTCCTCGCGGAGCCGTCATCCGGGCATCCGTACGACTTCGACGATCGAGCGTCCGACCAGGGCGGCAGTCCGGTCGAGACGGTGATCTCGGCGCTGGCGGCGTGCAGCGCGATGGACGTCATCTCGATCGCGGTCAAGAAGCGCCAGGCCATCGCGCGCTACGAGATCCACGCCACCGCCAGCCAGCGCGACGAGTACCCGCAGGTCTTCACCGACATCGCGCTCGTCCACGAGGTCTGGGGCGACAGCCTGAGCGAGGCGGCGATCCGGCGCGCCATCGAGCTGTCGGCGACGAAGTACTGCCCGGTCAACGCGATGCTCTCGGCGGGCGCCACGGTGGTCCATCACCGCTATCGGGTGCACTCCCTTGGTGAGCGCACGTTCGAGGCCGAGGGCGAGGTCGTGGTGACGGGGCCATACCAACGGCCGGACATCATCCCGGAATGAGGCGCCCGCCACGGCCGTCGTGGTGCCCGCGTTCGCCCAGCGAACAGGTGGCGCGCCCGGGCGGGGCGACGGGCCGAACCGCCGTGGCACACTTCATCAGTGGCAGGATCGCTCGCCGTCTTCCTCCTGGGCAGACCA
>JANOTJ010000450.1:0-2504 GCA_031416295.1 Chloroflexota bacterium | reverse complement strand
GCGGCGGCCCTCTCGACCGCCCCAGGCAGGGCCGCGTCGTCATTCCCCAGGAGCGCGGCGAGGAGTCGATGGATGCGCTCCGCGAACTCGCCACGAGCGGCGTGACGGAGGAGGGTCGCCGAGACGGCGGTCGTCCGCTCCACGACATCGTCGAGGGCCACGGCCAGAAAGCCCGCCGCTGGATGACCGAGCGCGTGGAGCGCGGCCTCCATCCCGGCGAGGGCGTCGTCGCCCGACGGCGTCAGGCCCGGACCCATGCCGACGAGCGGTCGAGCGGCGGCGGCGGCGGCACGGCGGTCGGCCCGGACGACCGCCCGGCTCACCTCGTCGAGTCGCTCACGCGCCATGGGCATCGCCAGGAGTCCGACCGTGGCCGCGTCCGCATCGGTGCCGTGCGCGTCGCGATGGGCAAGAGCGTGGACCGCAGTCGACCGGGCTGGCCAGCGCCGTCCGTCCGCGGCAGGCATGCGCGCCGACCACGGGCGGGCGTCGGCGAGACGGATGACGAGACGAATGACGAGACCGGCGTCGAGGATGCGCACCGTGGCGCCGTCGATCTCGACCGGCATGCCTGCCCGGAGACCCAGGGCACGAAAGTCCGCGACGCCAGCGAACAGGATCCCGTTGGGCAGCCCGCCGGCATCGTCCGGGGCGATCGTGACCAGCTCGCCAGCGGTCGTGAGGTTGCCGGCGGTCGTGAGGTTGATCGCGGAGCGGAACACGCTGTGGACGCGCGCGGATCGGTGACCGTCCCGGGCGATCCGGGCGGACAGTGAATCGCTGATCCGGGTGGCAACGAACGTCCGCGTCGCAGAGGCTGACTGCATCAATCTACATCGTACGAACAGTGGTTGCCAGTTGTCACTGTGATATCTTCACATTGACACGCCGGTCCGCTGTCGAGTATCCATAGCGGGGTGAACGACGTGGTCTTCCTCGAGGATGTCCTTCGACTGCCCCCGTTCGCACGGGCGCGCGTCGTCGGCGGGCGCGCGGGCCTGGCACGTCCCGTCCGGGCGGTCAATGTCATGGAGGTCCCGGACATCCTCGACTGGGTGAAGCCGGACGAGCTCCTCCTCACGACCGCATATCCACTGCGCGAGGATCCGGTCGCGCTCGACGCGCTCGTGCCGCGCCTGGCCGAGCGTGGGCTGGCGGGGATCGCCATCAAGCCCGCTCGCTACATCGAGACGATCCCGACCGGGATGATCCAGGCCGCCGATCGCCACGACTTCCCGCTCATCGAGCTGCCGCCCGACGCGTCGTTCAACGAAATCATCAAGGCGGTCCTGACCGTCATCCTCAACAACCAGACCGCCCTGCTCGAACGATCGGCCGCGATCCACGACCGGTTCACCGCCATCGTCCTCTCGGGCGGCGGCCTGCGCGCGATCGCCGAGGCGCTCGCCGAGTTTGTCGGTCGGCCGGTCACGATCCTCGATGCGCAAGGCGTCGTGCAGTGTCGGTCATCGGACGGGGCGCCCGACGCGGAGGTCGGCGGCGGTGCGGAGGTCGGCGGCGGTGCGGACGGCGCACGCGGTCCGATCGTCCAGCCGATCCAGGTCGGCGCGGAACGGTACGGGACCATCCTGGTGGCGAACGATGGCCGCGACCTTGGGTCTGACCGGCTCGAGGCGATCGAGTACGCCGCCACGGTCGCGGCGCTCCGCCAGGTCCAGGCGCGCGCCGTCGCCGAGGCCGACCGGCGCTTCCAGGCGGTCTGCCTCGAAGAGCTCGTGACCGGCCACGTCACCGACCGGAGTGTCCTGATGGAACGGGCGACCACGTTCGCGTGGGATCTGGCGGCGCCTCGGTCGGTGCTCCTCGCCGAGGCACAGGCCCTGGCCGGTCAGCCGATCGGCGCGCTCGCCGGCACGGCCGAGGAGAGTCCCCTCCGGTCGCGGCTGGCAGATGCGGCACGTGCAAGCCTGGGTCCGGGCGCCATCATCTGGGAGCGCAGCCGAGAGATCGGCGCGCTCGTGACGGCCGTACGACCCTCCGACCTGCGCGACGCGGGCACGGCGCTCCAGGCAGAGGCGACACGGCGGCTCCCCGGGGTGCTCGTGGGGGTCGGGATCGGGCGCCTGTCACGCGATCCCCTCAAGCTCCACGCGTCGTACATGGAGGCCCGTCGCGCGCTGTCGATCGGACGATGGGGGCACGGGCCGGGTCGACTGACCGTCTTCGAGGAGCTCGGCATCGACCGGCTCCTCGCCAACGTCCCGGACGCCGAGGTCGCTGCGTTCTGCGAGGCGACCCTCGGCCGCCTCGAGGCCTACGACGCCGCCCGCGGCACGAACCTCATCGCGACGCTGGAGGCGTTCCTCGAGACACGCAACGTGGCGCTCACCGCGCGCCAGCTGTACCTCCACTACAACACGCTGAAGAACCGGCTCGTGAGGATCGAGGAGATCGTCGGGCCGTACCTCGACGACCCGAGCCGCTGTCTCAGCCTGTCCCTTGCGCTCCGGCTGCGCCGGCTCCCGGCGCCGTAGTCAGCCGAC
>JANOTJ010000449.1:0-7076 GCA_031416295.1 Chloroflexota bacterium | reverse complement strand
CGAGCTCGCGCCGTCCGGGGTTCTTGGGGATGCCGGTCTTCTCGCTCATCGGAGGCCCAGTCTAGCCCGGACGCGGCCGCGCCGCCGTCGGGGCCCCGGTGCGGCATCCTGCCGTCGCGGCCCGCCTCAGGTCTGGCCGGCGAGGACCGCTTCGAGGTCCTCCAGATAGCCAGCCCAATAGCCGTCGTGATCGTCGCGGGCGCTGCCCTCGAGACCCGCCGCTGCCCAGCCGTCATGGACCAGCCGGATGGTCGCGGCGGCGCCGGCATGCCGCGGCTCCACGGACCAGGTCACCCTCGTCGTCTCGGTCGGGGGCGACCCGGCCCAGCGCCAGGCGTACGCGAATGATCGCCCCGGGTCCACGGCCAGGACCTCGCCCTCGACGACGCTGCCGTCACCGAAGTCAAGGCGGTAGTCGTGGCCGACGACACCGAGCGGCGATGCCTCGGTGAACCACTCCGCGATCCGCTCCGGGTCGGTGATGGTCGCCCACGCGTCGGCCGGCGAGACGGCGACGTCGAGGCTCCGCTCGATGGCGGGGATCGGCTCGGTCACATCGCGCATCAGCGGTCCTCCGGGTGGGTCGTCGGAAGGGCAACGGCATCGCTGGCAAGGGCGTAGGCGACCACCTCGTCGAGGCCCATCGCCGCCCCTTCGGCCGCGCTGCGCGCGAGGTCGTCGGCGGCCATCACCATGGGCGGCGTCGGGACGCCTAACAGGTCGAAGTACTGCGAGGCATTGTCGGCCAGTGTCGCGCCGGAGATCGACGACAGATGTCGAGCCGCGCCCCACAGGCGTCCTCCGCGCGTGGTCTCCCCGACGGCGACGGCGACCAGGGCAAGGTCGTCCAGGACGAGCGTCACGCCCGAGATGTCACCGGCTTCGTTGAAATGCTTGAGGGCGTGGCGCGCGCAGTCCCTGGCCTCGTCGAAACGGCGCTGGCCGATCAGGGACAGGGCGATCATGTGCAGTGACCACGCCTCCATCGACCGGTCACCGGCCGCCCGATGCAGTTCCACGGATCGGCGGAACCAGTCTTCGGCGGTGGCCGCATCGGCGGTGAAGTAGGTGAAGGTGCCAAGCCCCCACAGGATGTTGGCCTCACCGCCCTGGTCGCCGAGGGCGCGATAGAGATCGAGCGCTTCGAGTAGCATCGCGCGGCTGGCATCCAGGGTGTCCGGGGCCGCCTTCCCGGCCATGGCCTCCATCGTGTCGGCAAAGGCGCGGTTGTACAGAGCGTTGGCGATCTCCGCCTGGTCGCCCCGCTCCCGCCAGATGGCGAGGGCCTCGTGGTACCAGCGCACGGCCGTCGGTCGATCGGACTGCCAGTATGCGACGCCGCCGAAGGCCTCCGCGAACCGAGCCCGATCCAGCGGCTCCAGGTCCAGGCCTAGCGCCGCGATCGATTCGAAGCGCCCACGGGCCTCGTTGAGATAGCCACGCTGCTGCCAGAACCGCCACAGCGCGAAGGCCATCCGCGCGGCGACCGCAGGCTCGTTCACCGTCGCCCAGTCGAGTGCGGCCCGCAGGTTGTCGTGCTCACGTTCGAGCCGGTCCAGCCAGATCCGCTGATCCGTGCCCTGCAGGTTCGGCATCGCCGCCTGGGCCACGCCGAGGAATGCCGTCGCATGCCGGCGCGCGAGAGCATTCGTTTCGCCCCGTTCGGCGAGCGTCTCGGCCGAGAACTCGCGGATGGTCTCGAGCATCACGAAGCGAGGGTCTACGGGCTCCTCGTCGATCCGCACGAGGCTCTGGTCAAGGAGTTCGCCGATGCGCTCGACCATGTCGCCGCCGATCTCCTCGGCAGGACCGCACACGGCCGCGACCATCTCGAGGTCGAACCCGCCGCGGAACACGGACAGGCGGTCGAGCAGGCGACGGGCGCCCTCGTCGAGGAGGTCGTAGCTCCAGGCGATGGCCCCGCGCAGGGTCTGCTGGCGCTCGGGCAGGTCGCGCGAGCCGGCGGTCAGGACACCCAGGTGGTGCTCCAGGCGCGCCAGGATCTGGTCCGGCGTCAGGAGCTTGACCCGCGCCGCCGCGAGTTCGAGGGCCAGCGGCATCCCGTGCAGCCGGGCCGCGATCGCGGCCACGGCCGGGGCGTTCGCGTTAGTGACCGCAAAGCCCGGTTTCACCGCGCTTGCCCGCGCTATGAACAGCCGGACCGACTCGAAGGCACCAAGCGCATCGAGATCGAGCTCGCGCAGGGCCCGGGGCAGGTTGAGCCGCTCCACCTCGGACAGGCGGCTCATGTCCGGCGGTACCGGGAGGCCCGGGACCGGGTACTCCTGCTCCCCCGACACGCGCAGGGCGATCCGCGTCGTGACGATGCAACTGACGTTCGGACAGCGGCGCAGCAGGTCGGCGACCACGGGACCCGCGCTCACGACCTGCTCGAAGTTGTCGAGGACCAGCAGGACCTTTCGATCGCCGAGCGAGTCCACGACGCGGTCGATGGCCGAGCGGCCGATGCTGTCCACGACTCCGAGGGCGCGCCCGACCGTGGCCGCAACCAGCGCCGGATCGCGGACCGCGTCAAGGGCGACGAACCAGACGCCATCCGGGAAGCGCTCCGCGATCACCGCGGCGACCTGCACGGCCAGTCGGGTCTTGCCCGTCCCGCCCGGTCCGATCAGGGACAGCAGCCGTGCCCTCGCAAGCAGCGAATCGGCGTCGCCGACCTCACGTTCACGGCCGACGAAGCTCGTGAGCTGGGTGGGCAGGTTGTTCGGCCGCGCGTCGATGGAGCGGGGCGGCGGGAACTCGTTGGCGAGGTCCGCGATAACGAGTTGAATCAGGCGTTCCGGGGAGCGCAGGTCCTTGAGACGATGCTCCCCGAGGTCGCGTAACGTGACGCCGTCGGGCAGCGCGTCGACGACGAGCGCACGGGTCGCATCCGAGAGCAGGACCTGTCCACCGTGACCGGCCGCGGTGATGCGCGCGGTGCGATTGATGGCATAGCCGATGACATCGCCACCGATCGACTCGATCTCGCCCGAGTGCAGGCCCATCCGGACGCGCACGACGACGCCCTCGGGCCACGGCTCCCGGGCGAGCGCCCGCTGGCTCTCCACGGCGGCGGCGACCGCGTCCACGGCGCTCCCGAAGATGACGAAGAACGAATCGCCCTCGGTCCCCTGCTCGCGCCCGCCGCCGGCGACGAACACGCCACGGAGCAGCGCACGATGGCGCTCGCGGACGTCACGGTACGGCCCGGTGCCAAGTTCCAGTTCCAGGCGCGTGGAACCCTCGATGTCGCTGAACAGGCAGGTGACCGTGCCGCTCGGCAGCTCCTGTCGCTCGATCATCGCGGGCTCCGGCGTCGTCGCGGTCGGTCAGTGATGGCCAGACTCGCTCATCGAGCGCAGGCGATCGGCCAGCGCTCGCAGGACCGCGAGGGCAACGGCCGGCTGTTCGGTCACCACGGCCTCGAAGTCCCATGAGGCCAGGGCCAGGCAGACCGTGGGCTCGGTGGCGACGACCTGCGCCACCCTGGGCTTGCCATCGAGGATGGATAGCTCCCCGAAGAAGTCGCCAGGACCCATCGACGCGGCCTCCTGGCCGTCCCGGACGACCCGCACGCGACCGCTGACGACCAGGAAGAAGCCGGTCCCGATCTCGCCCTGACGGGCGATCACATGACCGGCGCTGAACTCGACCTCGACCGTGCGCGCGGCGATGCGCGCCAGTCCGTCGGCGTCGACGTCGGCGAAGAGTGGGGCCGCGGCAAGCAACTCGGTCTTGCGGTCGCCGGTGGTCGTCATGGGGCCTCCTGATGGTGTCGTCCGATGCTGCGCCGCGGCCGTCGCAGCGTCAAGCCTTCGGGCCGGTTCGTCTGGACGGTGCGTCGCCGATGGCACGGACGTGGCACCATGCACCGATGGCCGGCCGTGAGGAGCTTATCGATTCGATCGCCGGCTTCGGCCTGTTCGCCGACCTGACGTCGCCCCAGCTCGAGCGCATCGCGCACACCTTCGAGGAAGTGGCCTATGCCGAGGGCGAGCGTGTCCTGCGCCAGGGCCTCAGCGGGTCGGCCTTCCACGTCATCGTCGATGGCGAAGCAAGCATCGTCGTCGATGGAGTAGAACGGGCGAAGCTCGGTCGAGGTGATTTCTTCGGGGAGGTCTCCATCCTCCTTGGCGAGCCGCCGATCGCGGATGTCGTAACAACCCGACCGCTGCGCTGCCTGGTCCTGGCCGGCCCCGCCGTGGAGGCCTTCCTCGTCGAGCATCCGCGGGTGATGTACCGGATGTTGCAGGCGCAGGCCCGGCGGCTGCGCGCCGCGAACCGATGGCGGAGTTGATCCGGCCGTTCCCGCCTGGCGACTACCCGGTCGTCGTCATCGGCTCAGGGCCAGGCGGGCTCCAGGTGTCCGCATCCTTGCGGGCGCTCGGCGTGGACCACGCGGTGTTCTCGGCGGACGATGGCCCGGGCGGCATGTTCCGGCGCTGGCCATTCTTCCAGCGCCTGCTCTCGTGGACGAAGCCCCATGCCCCGGTCGCCCGGGGCACACGCGCCTATGAACGCTACGACTGGAACAGCCTGCTCTCGGATGTGCCCGAGGCGCGCGCCCTGCAGTCGGGGCTGATGGACGGCAGCTCGTACTTCCCGTCGCGACCGGAGATGGAGGCCAATCTCGCAGCATTCGCGGAACGAGCCTCGGTCGCGGTGCGTTACGGCTGCACCTGGACCGGCACGCGTCGCGAGGACGGGCCGGACGGGGAGCGCTTCGTCGTCGAGACCACGAACGGGGAGTACCGCTGCGCCGCGCTGGTCGTCGCCGTCGGGGTCGCCGAGCCATACATCCCACCAGGGGCCGGCATGGAACATGCGCATCATTACGCCGATGTCCGACCGGCCGAGTCCTACGCCGGTCGGCGCGTGTTCATCATCGGCAAGCAGAACTCCGGCTTCGAGCTGGCGACCGGCCTCCTGCCGTGGGCGCGCCAGCTCGTGCTCGCCTCGCCGTCGCGAGCCAAGCTGTCGGTGGAAACGCGCTCGCTGCTCGGCGTCCGGGCGCGCTACCTCCAGCCCTACGAGGATCACGTGCTGGGCGGCGGCGTGGCCATCCTCGACGGGTCCATCGATCGGGTCGAGCGCGCCGCCGACGGTGCCCTGACCGTCCTTGTGGGTCGCTCCGACAGCGGCCCCGACCTCGCCATCGAGGTGGACGACGTGATCTCCGCGACCGGCTTCGTGTGCCCGCTCGTGGACCTGCCCGCGCTCGGTGTCACGACCTTCGGCGCGAGCCGACTGCCGACCCAGACCGCCTGGTGGGAGAGCACGAGCGTGCCCGGCATCCACTTCGCGGGGACGATCGGTCAGGGTGCCAAGGGTCTCCGCAAGCACGGCATGCCGAGCAACTCCGGGGCCGTCCAGGGCGCCCGCTACAACGCCCGACTCATCGCCGGGCGCCTGGCCGAGACCCGATTCGGGGTCGTGCGTGCACGCCCTCGCCTGGCCGCCGACCAGCTCGTGGACTTCATCGCGGGCGAACTGGATGAGGCATCCGAGCTGTGGCACCAGAAGGGCTATCTGGCCCGGGTCGTAACCGTGGATCCGGTGGCCGGGCTCGTGGACGACGGCGTGCAACCCCTGACCCATGTCCTGGACGACCATGCCGACGACGGCTTGGCCATCACACTGGAAGCGGACGGCAGCGGGGCGATCTACCCGGTCCTGTACGCGCGAGTGGGGGGACGACTCACCGAACACGCGCTGGAACCCGACCCGCTGCTTCGCTACGACACGTCCGCCGCTCGTCAGGCCATCGCCGCGGTGGTGCGGACCGTCGCCCGCGGTGTCAGCGCCTGACTCCGCCTGGTCGCCGACGCGCGGCGCAAACCAGACGCGCGGCGCAGACGAGACACGCGGCTCAGACCAGGTGACGCGGGATGCGCTCAGACCAGGAGCGCTCGAAGAAGCGGCTGCCGTCCACGTCCACCTGGAGATCGACGCTGAGGTCGAAGTCGGTCGCGCTGCTGGTCTGCTTCGAGCGCGCGCGGATCTCGATCGACGTCAGCGCCCCGCCTCGGTCCGTCTCGCGCTCCTGCCATCGATAGACGACGTCGGCGTCGAGCTCGGCGACCGCCGGTTCGGCGTCGTGCGCGGTCATCCGGAGGGTCTCGGCGGCGTACATGCGCCGGCCGTCGGGCACGATCGCCTCGCCCCCATCGTGAACGTGGACGGTCACGGAGCCCGCGATCACGTCCTCTTCGATCCGCCACACGGCCGGGTCGGCCGCGGCCGGTCCGGCGCCGTCCAGCGGCAGCGGATCGGGCCAGATGAGATCGGGCGCCTCGAACTGGAACGCGGGCACCGGGACGTCGCCCGGGCCGCCGGCGGGCGGTATGACCGGCAGTTCCAGGCGCGACGGCGTGGCAGGTCCGCGGTGGACCTCGAACGTGGCCGGGAACGGCGACGGCCACACCACGGGCCACAGCGACGACGCCAACGAGACCCGGATGCGATGCCCGGGTGCCCACCGATAGCCGGCGGTCCGCAGCGGCACCCGGATCTCCTCGATCACCCCGGGGTGCAGCGGCTCGGGCTGTGTGTGTGACGATCTGTGGGTCAGGTTCAGGATGCCGGCGCTGATCAGGGCCACGGACCCGTCCGGTGCCACATCGCACAGGCGAACGGACAGCGTCGCCACCGGCGCGTCGACCGCGAGATGCACGACGACCTGCGGCACCCCCAGGATCTCGAGGGCCTCGCCGAGCGGGGCCGAGGTGTAGGTCGGGCCGGCGTCCTCATCACGGCGCAGGTCGCGGGCCAGGCCGTTGGGCGGGCCGCCGGAGCCCCACGACAACGGGCCGCGTGTGCCGGTCGTCGGGCGATGCGTGAACCGATCGAGGCCGGCCTGCGGGTCGTCGTCGAGCGCACCGGCACCGAACGCGAGCGTGCGGACACGCGTGCCGGGATACGGGTACGCACTGGCGGCGCGCCATCGGCCGGCCACGGACCGCGGGAACGCCTCGGGTGGCGACCAGTCGCGTTCGAACCAGACGACCGGCGGCTCTGCGTCCCAGCCGTTGTCCTCGCCGCGCAGGTGTCGATCGAAGAAGCGCACGAACTCG
>JANOTJ010000448.1:0-13877 GCA_031416295.1 Chloroflexota bacterium | reverse complement strand
TACTACGTGGAGGTCGCGCGGTCACTGGCCAGCGGCCGGGGACTGTCCGTGGACTTCGTGTGGATCTTCGCCGAGGTCGGCGGTACGCTCCCGGCGGTCCCGGTCCTGCCCGTGGCGTCCAACGCCCACTGGCTCCCCCTGGCGTCCTTCATCCAGGCACCGTTCGTGGCGATCATGGGCCCGACCGCGATCGCGTCGGCCCTGCCCATGGTCCTCATCGGGTCGCTTGCGGCACCGCTCACCCTGGCCATCGCTCGGGACGTGGGTGCCTCACGACATGTCCAGCTCGGTGCCGGTGTCCTGGCGGCGATCCCCGCAGCCGGGACGGTCTTCATGGCCCAGCCGGAGAACTTCGCCATCTTCCAGCCACTCGTGGCGGCGACGCTGTGGCTCGCGGCGCGCGGCCTGCGTGGCGACACGCGTGCCTACGCGCTGGCCGGCCTGCTGGTCGGCGTCGCATCGCTCGCCCGTAACGACGCCTTCCTGCTCGGCGCTGCGGTCGGCCTCGTCTTCGTCATCGATCGCGTGCGCGCCTGGCGCGCACACCGGCGGCCGGCGCTGCCGGTGGTCGCAGCCGTCGCCTGCTTCGCCCTGTTCCTCGCGGTCCTTGGGCCGTGGTGGGCACGCCAGCTGGCTGAGTTCGGCTCCATCTCCCCGACGGCATCCAACGGGCAGGCCCTGTGGCTGACCGAGTACCGGCAGTGGAACAGCACGACGGCGACGACCACGTTCGCCGAGTTCATGGCCCAGGGCTGGGGCACCATCCTGGAGACGCGCCTGGTTGGCCTGGTCGGCTCCCTCGCGAACTTCGCCGTGCTGATCTCATCGATCATCCTGCTGCCGCTGATCCCGATCGGCGCCCGGGTCCGCCGTCGCTCCGACGACTTCCTGCCGTACTTCCTGTTCTTCGCCATCCTCCTCGCTGGCGCCACGATCATCTTCCCGCTGCACGTGCCCGGCGGCGCCTTCATCCACACGGCGGTGGGCCTCGCCCCGCACTCGTACATCCTGGGCCTGGAGGCCGTGGCGATCGCGATCGGCTGGGTCGCCGCTCGCCGCCCGGCCTGGGATCCCAGGGTCGCCACGCCGCTGTTCACCTGGACCGTGGTCGCCTTCGTGGCCGGGAGTGCCGTGCTGTACGCCCCGGTCGTGTGGGCGAGCTGGGACGAGACCCGCGTCCCGCGTCGTGCCCTGGCCGCGGCGCTCGAGCGGCTCGAGGTGCCGGCCAGCGACCGGTTCATGACCATCGACGCCGGCGGCTTCAAGTACTGGACGGGCCACGGCGGCGTGGTCTCGCCGGATGACCCGATCGCGCAGATCGAGGCGGTCGCGCGCGGCTACGACATCCGTTGGCTGGTGCTGGAACGCCGGGCGATCGTGGCGGCTCTCCGGCCGGTGCTCCGCGACGACGCTCGCCCGGCCTGGATCGGTCCGGCGATCTACACCAGGCCCTCGGACGCCGACGATGGCATCCCGGCCCTGGCGCTCTATCCGGTGTGCTTCGCCGTCGAGGATGTGCGCTGCGCGGAGTCGGGGTCGTGACTCGACGCGAGGCCGTCCTCTCGGCGCTGCTGGTCTTCGGCGTGGCGCTGCTGGTGCGTGCCGTGTTCGCGACGCAGATCGTCTTTCCGAAGCCGGAGGACACCGCCTACTACGTCGGCGTCGCCCAGAACCTGGTCGAGGGCCGGGGCCTCGTGTCCGATGCCATCTGGAGCTATCAGACCGAGCCGCTGATCTTCCCCAAGCCCGCGTTCGAGGTCTGGCTGCCGCTTCCGACGTGGCTCGCGGCCGGGTCCATGCTCCTGTTCGGGACGAGCTTCGCGGCGGCACAGCTGCCCATCGTCATCGTCGGAGCCCTGGTCTCGGTCCTCGCCTGGCGACTTGCCGCAGACGTCGCCGCGGAACGTGGCCTGCCGTCGGGTCGCGCGCGGACCCTGGCTCTTGGCACGGGCCTGACTGCGGCCGTCTATCTGCCGCTCCTGCTGCATTCCGCCCTGCCCGACTCGACGATGCCGTTCGCGGCCCTGGCCCTCGGCGCGTGCCTGCTCATGAGCCGTCTGGCCCGCGATCCGCGGGGCGCCCGGCTCGCGGATCCGCGCCTGTACGCGCTGGGCCTGGTCATCGGCCTGGCGGCGCTGACCCGCAACGAGGCGGTCTGGCTGGCGCTCATCTGGGTGATCCTGACCTTCGGCGCGGTCTCGTCGACCCGCGCGCAGCGGGTCCGCCTGATCGGCGTCGTGGGGGCCGTCGCGTTCGTCGTCTTCCTGCCCTGGATGGTCCGCAACCTCGAGGCGTTCGGCAGCGCGTTGCCGGGCCAGGCCATCAGCAACGCGTTCTCCGTGACCGGCTTCGACATCTTCGCCTGGAATGACGAACCGACCCTGTCGCGCTATCTCGCGGTCGGGCCGGCGCGGCTCCTGGAGATGCGCGTCGAAGGCATCGGGCACAACCTCATGTCCGTCCTGCTGCTGCCGGGCTTCCCGATCTCCCTGATCGGCGTCGTCGGGCTGCCGTGGGCCGTGCGCGGGCGGGTCATCCGTCCGGTCGCACTGGTCAGTGGCATCACGTTCCTCGTGACCAGCCTGATCTTCCCGGTCTCGACCACGTGGGGCACGTTCCTCCACGCGGCGGGTCTCGTGCACGTGCTCATCGTGCTCTCGGCGCTCCTGACGCTGGACGCGGGCCTGGGGCGACTCGGTGGACGACTCGGGTGGACGCGCCCGGTGGCCTGGCTCGGGGCGCTGCTCGGCGTCTTCTCCGGGCTCCTGTTTTCCGCGGCGGTCCTGCCGTCGTTCGGCGAAGGGACCCGCGCGAGCGAGCTGCTCTACCGCGAACTCGGGGCGCGGATGGCGGCCGCGGGGCGGCCGCTGGATGTCTCCGCGGGTCCGGTCATCAGCAACTTCCCGATCTGGATGGCCGAATCGCAGGGCATCCCGGCCCTCGCGCTGCCCGACGAACCGCCGGCGGATGTGCTGGACCTGGCGGCCACGTTCCCGGGCACCCGATACCTCGTGCTCATCTCCCCGGGCGGCCTGCACTGGCCCCAGGACCTGGCCGCGGGCGCGCCTGGCAGCACGTGCTTCACGCCCCTGGCCCTGCCGCCCTTCGAGGGTGCCGGGACGGACCCGCTCGACGAGGTCACGGTGTACGAGATCGCGTGCCCATGAGCGGCCCGTATACTCCGAAGCCGATGGACGCTGCACGCGCCGGTCCGGACGCGCACGACAACCGATTCGACGGACTCCAGGCGGAGGCCAGCGCGACGGTGGGGCACAGCGCGAACACGCTGCGAAGCGTTCGGGAGCGCTACCGTGAGGCCTACGCCGATGCGCTGGCCAACTGGCAGGCGCTGCGCGACGAACTCGAGGCGACCGAACGCAGCCGTCCCGAGTCCCGCCCGCGCGCCGTCGAGGGCGGATCCGACGACGACGCCGCAGCGGCGGCGGCACAAGCCGGTGCCGACGACGCTCGCGTCCGCGCCCTGCGCACGGAGGTCGAGTCCGTCGGTGGCGAGATCGGCGCCCACCAGATGATGCTGGCCCGGCTCGATCTCGCCGACGGCGCCCTTGCGCGGACGTGGCTGTTCCTGGAACAGGGTGACGGCACGCTCGTCGGGGCTTCCGGCGCGCAGGCCACCGATGACGACGTCGCCATGCGCATCGTGGAGGCCCAGGAGGCCGAGCGGGCCAGGCTCGCTCAGGACGTCCACGACGGCCCGGCCCAGGCCCTGTCCAACGCCATCTTCCAGGTCGAGTTCATCGAGCGCATGGTGACCGAGGATCCGGTCCGCCTCGTCGGTGAGCTGCGCACCCTGCGCGACATGCTCCGGCGCGAGCTCGCCAACGTCCGCGATTCCATCCACCAGCTGCGTCCGCCGGGCATGGACGAGGAAGGCCTGGACGGAGCCATCCGTGAAAGCGCGGATCGCCTGCGAGCGCTGAGCGACCTCGCGGTCACGACAGAGCTCCAGGCGCGGACCGACGCCCTCGATGATCGCCAACGGATCGTTGCCCTGCGCATCGTGCAGGAGGCACTGCAGAATGTGCGAAAGCACGCCTCGGCATCCACCGTCGTGATCACGACGGACCTCGCCGACGGCGAATGGGACCTTCAGATCCGCGACGATGGCCGCGGCTTCGATGTCGGCGCGGTGGCCGCCCGCGGGCGTCGGAACTTCGGCCTGCAATTCATGCGAGAACGAGCCGAACTGATCGGTGCTCGCTTCGACGTACGATCACGACCGGACGGCGGCACCGTCGTCCGACTCGGGATCACGACGGGCACCCGGATGGGAGCAGAGGAGACCACATGAGCGCGATGGAATACGGTGGGGCGGATCGTCGTCGGGGTGGACCCGATCGACGAACGCCGGGCGAAACGACACGGATCCTGATCGTGGACGACCACGCCCTCTTCCGGGCGGGCGTCGCCGGCATCCTGGCCCGCGAACCCGATCTTGAGGTCGTGGGCGAGGCGGACGACTCGCGCAGCGCCATCGATCGGGCCCTGGAGACATCGCCGGACATCATCCTGATGGATCTCTCCCTGCCCGCCCCAGGCGGCATCGAGACCACCCAGCGGATCAAGCGCGAGCTGCCCTCGAGCGGGATCATCGTGCTCGCCCAGACGGAGGATGAGGACGCGCTCTTCGACGCCATCAAGGCGGGCGCGGCGGCGTTCATCCTCAAGGATGTCGGACCGGACGACCTCGTGACCATCATCCGGCGGGTGGCGCTCGGCGAGTTCCTGATCAACGACAAGGTCTTTGCCAAGCCGGCCGTCGCCTCGCGGGTCCTCAAGGAGTTCCGCGAGTTGGCCGTCTACGGCCAGGAGGCCGCCCCGATCTTCGCGCCGCTGTCCCCGCGCGAGGTGGAGATCCTGGACAACATCGCCCAGGGCATGACCAACAAGCAAGTCGCCTACGCGCTGTCCATCAGCGAGCAGACGGTCAAGAACCACATGAGCTCCATCCTGCGCAAGCTGTCGGTCAATGACCGGACCCAGGCCGTCGTGTACGCGATGCGCCAGGGCTGGATCCGGATGCCCGAGGATTGATGTCCGATCTGCCGCCCCCCGCGGCAGCCGGCTCGGGGGGGCTCATCGCTCGACTCGCCGACGACCTGCTCATGCTCGACAAGGAGCTGAGCGAGGTGGACCTGCTCATCGCCCAGGCGAAGTCGGAAGCGGCCCGCCACGAGACCCGTCGAACCTCGGCCACTAACAAGCTCGCGGCGCTACCCGAGACCGGTGATCCCAAGGAGCGCCTGGACAGCAGCGCGGCGCTCATCACGCTGACCAAGCGGGCCGCCCTGATGGAGTCCCAGGTGGACGTCCTGGAGGGCAAGCGCCGCGCGCTGGCCCGCTATCGGGACGCGGTCGCGAGCTACATCCAGGGGGCGCAGGGGATTCCCTTCGACCCGACCGTGGCCCTGCCCGCGGCCCTCGCGATCCCGGCCGGCGGCGAGGCAGCCAGCGCTGACATCACGACCACCCAGTTGCCGGCGGCGGTCTCGCGCCTGGTCCTCTCCGCGCAGGAGGACCTGCGCCGGGAGATCGCCCGGGCGATGCACGACGGCCCGGCTCAGAGCCTGACCAACATCGTCCTCCAGGCCCAGATCGTGGAGCGCCTCGTGGCCCGCGATCCGGCCTCCGCGTCGGGCGAGGTCCGGCAGCTGATCGCGATGGTTCAGCAGACCCTCGACGCGACCAAGTCGTTCATCTTCGACGTGCGCCCGATGGTCCTTGACGACCTTGGGCTCGTGCCCACCCTCCGCCGCTCTTCCCGCGAACGCGGACGGCGGGCAGGCATCCCCGTCGAGTTCGATTCGCTGGGGCAGGATCGGCGCCTGCCGATGGACCTTGAGAGTGGCCTGTTCCGGATGCTCGACGAGGCGATGGCCGCCTATCTTGCCGAAGGACCCGACCGGGTGACCCTGAAGGTCGACTGGGGCGAGAGCGTTGATGCCCGCCTGACCACGACCAAGGCGCTCGGCGACGCGCCGCGACCGGCCGTATCGGCGCCGACGGCTCCTGACCAGGCCGACCTCCCGCCGGCACTCGCGGCCATGATCCAGGACCGCCAGGCCGACCAGCGCGAGGCGCTGGAGGCCGCCCGGATCGAGGCGCTGGTGGTCCTGCCGGCTGGCACCTGGCGCGAGATCCAGGGCCGGGCGGCGTCGATCGGCGTCTTCGCCGAACTCCTGAACGAGGGCGCCGAACTCCACCTCGTCGCCGACCTCCAGGTCGAGACCGAGGGTGAGGGTGCCGGGCCGCGCGACGCCTAGATCGCGAGCGACAGGCGGCGGCCAGGGGCTCGTGGAGTACGGGCTCATCGTCGTCCTGAGCAGCCTCCTCACCGTCGTCTGGCTGGGCCTGTTCGGGGCGGCCATCGCCGATGCGCTGGCGGCCATCGGCGGCGCGGTCGACGCGGCGACCGGGGGCTGATGCCTGGTCGCACCGGACTCCGGCGGCAGCACCACCCGTACCATCGGGTCAGTTGCCTTGTCCCGTCGGGGACCCTATGGTGGCGAAGCCCTCGATCGGGGGTGAGTACTCATCCAGGAGGTCGCCACATGGCGCTGTTCTCGAATCTCTACCTTCGCGTGGCCGAGCTGTTCGACCGTGACGAAGAGGGACAGGGTCTCGCGGAGTACGCGCTGATCCTCGCCCTGATCGCCATCGTGGCGATCATCGCCCTCATCTTCCTGGGCGGCCAGGTCAGCAAGATCCTGAGCACCGTCGGCAGCTCGATCTAGGACCGATCGTCCGAACGGACGACGACCGCCGGTCAACGGACCGGCGGTCGTTTCGATTCCCGGGTCATCTCCGCTGGCCGTGTCGATTCGCGGCACCGGACTTCTTCCTGTCGGCCTTGACACACCGAAGACGCGCACGTACCTTGACGGCCGCCTTCGCTTCGGCGAAGAGATCGCAAGAAAGGAGGTACCTAACCAACATGACGTCTTTCTATCTTCGAGTCATGGAACTCATCAATCGTGACGAGGACGGCCAGGGTCTTGCGGAGTACGCGCTGATCCTCGCCCTCATCGCCATCGTGGCCATCATCGCCCTCATCTTCCTGGGCGGCCAGGTCAGCAAGATCCTGAGCACCGTCGGCAGCTCGATCTAGGACCACTTCGTCGACGAACTCGAGACCGCCGGCGCCATCGCCTGATGGTTCGGCGGTCTCGTCATGAATCGCCGGTGCGTCAGTGCCGGCAGGTCATCTGACCCTCCTATTGACACGGGAGCGTCAGGGCCTACCGTGGAGCGCACCCTCGTGGAAAGGAGGTAACGGACATGTATCTGCGGATCACCCGGCTGTTCGACGTCGTGCGTCGGGCGGACCGAGGGCAGGGGCTCGCCGAGTACGCACTCATCCTGGCGCTCATCGCCATCGTCGCCATCGTCGCCCTGCTCTTCCTCGGCGGCCAGATCAGCGACAAGCTCAGCGTCGTCGGCGACGCCTTGTAGCAGCCCCGAGCGAGATCGCTCGGTGACCAGGCCCTCATCCCAACGACCCGCTGGACATCCGTCCGGCGGGTCGTTGCGTATCCGGTGCGCGGGCCGCAGTGTCGGCTTGGTGATGTCCCGCCCCGAACCTTGCAGGCAACCTTGCGCTACGCACGGTTTCCTCCCGTTTCCTACCAGATGGTCCTAGTCCTTTGGTATAGTCGCGCCGCATTTGGGCGGTGCTACAGTGGTGCCACCTGTCACACCGACTCGGGGAGAACACTACGTTGAAGCGCTCAAATCGACTGATCCTGCTCATCGGGGTCTTCCTTGCCATCGTCGCCTTCGTGGGCGTCCTGCTGCTCTCGCAAGGCGGGGGCGGCGGTTCCACGCCGGATCCCAGCGCGCCCAAGACGGAGCTGCCGACCGTCATCGCGACGGCGGACATCCCCCTGGGAACCGTCATCCGCGCGGACCAGGTCACGACCAAGGTCCTGGACCTCGGAGCTCGTTCTGCGGGATCGTTCCAGGACGTCTCGCAGGTCATCGGCAAGGTAGCCCGTCAGCCCGTCCTGACGGACTCCCAGATCACCGCTGAGACGCTCTCCGGCGGCTCGGGGCAACTCGTGGACATCCGCTGTCCGGCGGGCCTCGTGTGCATGTCGGTCCAGGTGGACCAGGTCACGGGCGTGGGCACGCTCATCAAGACTGGCGACTACGTGGACATGATCGTCGGGTTCACCGGCGACAAGTTCCCGGTCATCACCCTCAACGCCATCGATGACTCGTTCACGGTCATCAGCGGCATCAACAACACCAGCGTCAAGGCCCTCCTCCAGGGCATGCAGGTCATGGGCGCGCTGCTCCCGCCGCCGCCCGCCCAGGACCCCAACGCGCCACCGGCCGAGGGCGGCGAAACCGCCACCAGCCTCAACGGCCAGCAGGAGATCGTCATCCTGGCCGTGGATACGCAGCAGGCGGAGATCATCAAGTTCGCCCAGCTGGACGGTTCCATCTCGCTCGTCCTGCGCTCGCCGGACGACTTCGTGGACCCGGACACCGGCGAACCGATCACGCCAGCCCCCAACGACACCTCGGGCATCATCATCAAGCTCCTCGTCGACTCCTACGGTGTCCTGCCGCCGGAGCTCGTCGAGACGATCCTTCCGCAGCAGCAGCCCGTCCCGTAGCCCACCCATGGCGATCGTGGCCGGTCCGCCGGCCAGGGTCGTCAGCCTGACGACCCTGGCGCGAACGGGCGTGATGGACCCACGGGTCCCGCGCCCGTCCCCGTCAGCGGCAGATCGCCCATCCAACCATCCCAGCACTGACCGAGGACGAGAAGCAGACCGCCGCATGGCAGACCAGATCCGTGTCCTGATCGTCGACGACATCCCGGAGACCCGCGACCACCTCACGAAGCTCCTCGGCTTCGAGAGCGACATCGACGTGGTGGGCTCCGCGGCGTCAGGCGGCGAGGCCATCACGATGGCGAGCTCCCTGACCCCGGATGTCGTCCTGATGGACATCAACATGCCGGACATGGACGGCATCGCCGCCACCGAGGAGCTCGCCCGCGCGGTGCCCTCGGCCTCGGTCGTGATGATGTCCGTGCAGGGCGAAGCCGACTACCTGCGCCGCTCCATGCTGGCCGGTGCGCGCGAATTCCTGGTCAAGCCGTTCAGCTCGGATGAGTTGACCGCGTCCATCCGCCAGGTGCACTCGCGGGAGCGCGACAAGCAGAGCCGCATGGCGGTCACCGCGGTGTCCGCAGCCGCCCCCGCGAGCGGTGGCGGCTCGACGTCCGCTGATGGCACGCAGCGCGAGCCCGGAACCGTGGTCGCGCTGTTCAGCCCCAAGGGCGGCGTCGGGCGCACGACCGTGGCCGTCAACATGGCGGTCGCCGCGGCCACCGACCTTGGCAAGAGGGTCGTCCTGGTGGACGGTTCGTTCCAGTTCGGCGATGTGGGCGTGCTGCTCAACCTCAATCCCAAGAACAAGTCCATCGCCGATCTCGTCCCGGAGCTCGAGCAGGCCGGCCACGAGGTCGAATCGATCGACACCTTCGTCATCAACCATTCGGCCGGTATCCGCGTCCTGCTCGCGCCCCCGTCGCCGGAGATGGCCGAGCTCATCACGCCGTCGGGCATCCGCCGGGTCATCGAGGCCCTGCGTGCGACCCACGATCTCGTGGTCGTGGACTGCACCGCCTTCTTCAACGACACCACCCTGGCGATCCTGGACGCAGCGGACATCATCCTGACGATGCTCAGCCTGGAGATCACCAGCATCAAGAACATGCGCCTCTTCCTGGAGGTCGCGGAACAGCTCGGGTACGAGCAGGGCAAGGTCCGACTCGTCCTGAACCGCGCCGACGCGGCGCTGGGCATCCGCCTGGCGGACGTGGAGCACTCGATCGGCCGAAAGGTGGACGAGAGCATCGTCAGCGACGGCCGGAGCGTGGTCTACGCGCTCAACCGGGGCGTCCCGTTCTATCTCAGCAACCGGGAGGCACAGGTCTCCCAGGACATCCTGCGCCTGGCCAAATCGGTCGTCGGCGAGCGGTCGCAGGTCGCGGCCTCCGGCGACACCCGGGCCAAGGCCACCCAGAAGAAGTCACTGTTCGCATGGCGCTGAACTTCCTGTCGTCTGTCGCGTACGTAGCCTGCCCTCGGGGGCAAAAGGGGTGTAGATCATGTCCCTCCTGAAGCGGATCGAGAGTGCTCGACCGGGAGGTGCCGCGGAGGCGCCGGCCGGAGGAGCACCGGGTTCCAACCTGCCGGCACCGGCCGGAGGACTGCCGCCGCCCGTCCAGACCTCGCAGCGGCTGGCCACCTCGGCCCCGGTCCGGGAGTCGTTCCGGGACGTCAAGTTCCGGATCCAGAGCCGGGTCATCCAGGATCTGGATCCCAAGCTCGACCTGTCCAACCAGGTCGAGGTCCGGCGCCAGATCGAGGAGATCTTCGGCAAGGTCATCGACGAGGAGGGCCTGGCCCTCACCCGCGCCGAGCGCGTGCGGATGCTCGAGCAGATCACCGACGAGATCATCGGCCTGGGCCCCCTGGAGCCACTTCTGCGCGACGAGTCGATCACCGAGATCATGGTCAACGGCCCGCGCCAGGTCTACATCGAGCGCTCCGGCAAGCTGGAGCTGACCAACGTCGTCTTCCAGAACGACGACCACGTCATGCGCATCATCGACCGGATCATCGCCCCGATCGGTCGCCGCGTGGACGAGTCGACGCCGATGGTCGATGCCCGTCTGACCGACGGGTCCCGCGTGAACGCGATCATCCCGCCGTTGTCGCTGGTCGGCCCGGTCATCACCATCCGCAAGTTCTCCGCCTCGCCATTCACGACCGACGACCTCATCCGCTTCGGCACCGCGACCTCGGACATGTTCGATTTCCTGCGCGCCTGCGTGGAGGCACGGCTCAACCTCTTCGTGTCCGGCGGCACGGGCTCGGGCAAGACGACGACGCTCAACGTCCTCTCGTCATTCATCCCCAACGACGAGCGGATCGTGACCATCGAGGACGCCGCCGAGCTGCAGCTCCGCCAGGAGCACGTGGTCACGCTCGAGTCGCGCCCGCCCAACATCGAGGGCAAGGGCGCCATCCCGATCCGCGAGCTCGTGCGCAACGCGCTGCGCATGCGGCCCGACCGGATCATCGTCGGCGAGTGTCGTTCCGGTGAGGCCCTGGACATGCTCCAGGCCATGAACACCGGCCACGACGGTTCGATGTCGACGGGCCACGCGAACTCACCGCGCGACATGTTGTCGCGCCTCGAGACGATGGTCCTGATGGCCGGCGTGGACCTGCCCCTGCGGGCCATCCGCGAGCAGGTCGCGTCCGCGGTCGATCTCATCGTCCAGCAGAGTCGCCTCAAGGACGGGACCCGGCGGATCGTCAACATCACCGAGGTCCAGGGCATGGAAGGCGACATCATCGTCATGCAGGACGTGTTCGTCTTCGAACAGACGGGCATCGTCGAAGGCAAGATCCAGGGTCGCCTCAAGCCGACCGGGATCCGGCCCAAGTTCGTCGAGAAGTTCGAGGTCATGGGGATCAATCTCCCGCCCGGCCTGTTCGGGTTCTCGTACTAGTCGTGGGGAGGTAGACCGACCGTGGAACCGTTGACCCTCGGGGTGGCCGGAGTCGCCGCCCTGGCCATCCTGCTCATCGCGGTCGGTATCGCGAGCTCCGGTGGATCGGGCATGTCCGATCGTCTCGAGCGCTATGCCTCCGGCCGCGTGGACACCAAGAAGGCGTCCACGGGCCAGGGGCCGATCAGCGACCTGATCGCCTCCAGCGTGGCGATGGCGAACCTCAACAAGGTCGTCGAGCAGCGCGACTTCGGGGCCAACCTGTCCCGCGAGCTTGCCCGGGCCGACCTGAAGCTCAAGCCCTCCGAGTACCTGTTCATCTGGGCCGCGTCGATCGTCGGCGTGCCCGCGTTCATGTTCGTCGCCTCGTTCGCGCTGCCGGCCCTTGGCAGCCCGATCGCCCTGCTCATCGGCGCCCTCCTCGGCTTCTTCCTCCCGCGCTTCTGGCTGAGGCGCCGGAAGGGCGGCCGTCTGGGCTCCTTCAACAAGCAGCTGCCGGACACCATCACGCTCATCGCCAACGCGCTGCGCGCCGGTTCCTCGTTCCTCCAGGCTATCGAGCTCGTGGTGCGCGAGTCGCGCCCGCCGATCTCGACGGAGTTCGGCCGGGTCATCCGCGAAGTCAACCTTGGCCTGCCCTTCGATGCGGCGATGGAGAACATGGTCCGGCGGGTCCGCTCCGACGACCTCGAGTTGATGGCCACGGCCATCACCATCCAGCACCAGGTCGGCGGCAACCTCGCCGAGATCCTGGACTCGATCGCCTACACCATCCGCGAGCGCGTCCGAATCCAGGGCGAGATCCGCACCCTGACCGCCCAGCAGCGGCTGTCCGGTTACGTCGTGGCCGGGCTGCCGATCGGCCTGGCCGGGTTCCTGTTCGTCGCTGCCCCCGGGTTCATGGACCCGATGTTCGCCAATCCCCCCGCCGTGCTGGGCCTCCCAGCCGGTGTCGTCATCCTCATCTTCGGCGGGTTCATGATGTTCCTTGGCTTCATGGCCATCCGCAAGATCGTGGACATCGAGGTCTAAGCCGATGGAACCATTGCCCATCCTCGTCGCCGCTGTCGCGGCCGGCGGGATCCTCCTGATCGTCCTGGGGCTTGCCGGCAGTGCGCCGGTGGACCCGGTGCAGGCCCGTCTGACCCAGCTCGGGACGATGCAGGCCAAGAACCTAGAGGAACTGGAACTCCAGGCCCCGTTCATCGAGCGGACGCTGCGGCCGCTGGCCGCCCAGCTGTCCGGGCGGATGTCCAGGGTCGCCTCGTCGTCGTTCACCGAGCGGACGGAGAAGCGCCTGGCCCTCGCCGGCAACCCGGGCGATCTGCGCGTCGCGGACTGGCTGGGCATCAAGGCCATCGTGGCTATCGTCTTCGCCATCATCTTCTTCTTTTTGTTCGTCGTCGTCGGCCTCATCGGCCTTCCGATCCCGATCAATTTCGTGATGGTCGCGGTCGGCGCGCTGTTCGGCTACACCGCCCCGGAGTTCTGGCTCGGTGGCCGGGTCAAGAAGCGCCAGAAGGCCATCCTGCGGATGATCCCGGACACCCTGGACCTGCTGACCATCTCCGTGCGCGCCGGTCTCGGCTTCGACGCGGCGCTGGCCAAGGTCGTGGAAAAGCTCAAGGGCCCGCTGTCCGAGGAGTTCCGCCGCGCGCTCGCCGAGGTCCGGGTGGGCAAGGCCAGGCGCGATGCGCTGCGCGATATCGTGTCGCGCACGGAGGTCTCGCCGTAGACCAACTTCATCGGCGCGATCATCCAGGCCGAGCAGCTCGGCGTGTCCATCAGCAAGGTCCTCCAGGTCCAGTCCGAGCAGCTCCGCATCGAGCGCCGCCAGCGGGCTGAGGAGATGGCCGCAAAGGCGCCGATCAAGATGCTCTTCCCGCTCGTCGGGTGCATCTTTCCCTCGCTGTTCATCGTCATCCTTGGCCCGGCCATCATCCTCATCGTCCTGAACCTGGCCGTCGGGCCGTAAGGCTCGGGCGCGGCAGGGTTCGGGCTCGTGCCGACTCCTTCGGTGGTGTCGGGGTCCGCGGTGGGGTCGGGGTCCGCGGTGGTGTCGGGGGCTCGCAATCTCACACGCGACACGGATCTGGCGGCCTCGCTCGAGGTCGCCAGTTCGCTATGGGCCAAGTTCATGGGCCTGATGGGTCGGGCCTCGCTGGTACCGGGCGCCGGGCTCTGGCTGCCTGAGTCGAACGGCATCCACATGATGTTCATGCGCTTCCCCATCGACGCGGTGTTCCTGGGCGCCCCGACGGCCGCAGCCGGCGCGGCCGGCGCGAGCCGCGCGGCCGGCGCGAGCCGCGCGGCCGGC